>JADEZP010000108.1 GCA_015206805.1 Quinella sp. 1Q7
ACGATAACTTTGCCGTACAACGACCTTGCCGCCGTCGAGGAGGTTTTTGCTGACTGCGGCGAACAAATTGCGGCGATAATCGTTGAGCCCGTCGCGGGGAACATGGGGCTTGTCCCGCCGAAGGAAAATTTTCTGCGCGGCTTACGGGACGTCACGGAGCGATTCGGCGCGTTGCTGATATTCGATGAAGTTATGTGCGGCTTCAGAGTTTCGCTCGGCGGTGCGCAGGAAAAATATCGCGTCGTGCCCGACTTGACGTGTCTGGGCAAAATTATCGGCGGCGGACTGCCCTGCGCGGCATACGGCGGGCGCGAAGACATCATGCGCAACGTCTCGCCCGACGGCAAAATTTATCAGGCGGGCACGTTGAGCGGCAACCCGTTGGCGATGACGGCAGGCATTGCGACGTTGACGATTTTGTCGGACGACGCGACGCTTACCGAAAAAATTTCCGCCAAAACTTCCCAACTCGTCGCGGGACTTCAAACTGCCGCGCAGAGGTCGAACGTCGCGATTCAGACGCCGCAAGCCGGCTCAATGTTCGGGATATTCTTCAGCGCGTCGGAGGTCACAAACTACGACGAGGCGGCGTCGGCGAATCAAACGCAGTTCAAAAAATTTTTCGCGTCGATGTTGGAGCAGGGCATTTACCTTGCGCCGTCGCAGTTCGAGACGCTGTTCATGTCCGCCGCGCATTCCGACGCCGACATTGCGCGGACGATTGCTGCCGCTGAAATTGCCTTTGGAAACGCTCATTAAACGAACGTAACCGCCGAAGCCTGCAACATAAAAACATGGCGTCGATGTTCGAGGCTCCTGACATTATATGATATTTACGTGCGTTTGGCATTTGGAGGTTGCTGAAGTCACGTTTTCGGTGTCAAAATCGCCCGTTTACGTTGAATCGCACGTAAAACGACGTTCTTACAATCGTTATGTTCATATGCTCCCGAGCCGATACTTCGCGTTTATGTAAATTGCGTTCGTTTTTTAATGGAGGTCTGCGCATGATTGAACGGCTGAAAAATTTCGTCGACAGCAACTTGAGCGCGTGCAAAATTTTGGTCGTCGGCGACGTGATGCTCGACAAATATTATTTCGGCGAAGTTACGCGCATTTCGCCCGAAGCTCCCGTGCCGATTGCCCACGTGCTCAAAGTCAAAGAAACTCTCGGCGGCGCGGCAAACGTCGTGCACAATTTGGCGCGGCTCGGCTGTCAAACGTCGATAATCGGGCAGGTCGGCAACGACGCTCACGGCGACAAACTCCTGCAAACCTTTCGCGAACGCGGCGCGGATTGTTCGGGCATGATTGAGACTTCAAAGCCGACGACGACGAAAATTCGCGTGATAAGCGGTCATCAACAAATGATTCGCCTTGACTTCGAGGACGCGACTGACCTTGACACTGCCGCGACGAACAAGTTGCTGGGAAATTTTTCTGCGCGGCTTGAGGCTGTCGACGCGGTGATTATTTCCGATTACGGCAAGGGAGTTTGCACGCCGAGAATTTGCCGCGAAGTCATTGACGCGTGCCGACGTGCGGGCAAAATTGTTGTGGTCGATCCTAAGGGCGACGATTGGCAGAAATATTTTGGCGCGAACTTTATCACGCCGAACTTGAAGGAACTCAACGCCGTCTTGCCGAAAAAAATTTCCAACGTCGACGCGCAGATTGAGTCGGCGGCGCGAAACGTCATCAACGAATTCAACTTGAGCGGATTGGTCGTCACGCGGTCGGCGGCAGGTTTGACGCTCATTGACGGCGGAAAAATTTCGCACATCAAGGCGCGGGCTCAAGAAGTCTTCGACGTGTCGGGCGCGGGCGACACGGTTATCGCGGTGTTCGCGGCGGCATTGGCGGGCGGAGTAGATTCGGCGTCGGCGGCGTATTTGGCGAACGTTGCGGCGGGAGTCGTCGTCGCGAAGGTCGGGACGTATGCCGTTGCTCGCGACGAACTGTTGAGTGCGCTGTAACTTTCAAACGCGGTTGTCGCAGGTCGGGACGTATGCCGTTGCCCGCGACGAACTGTTGAACGCGCTGTAACTTTCAAACGCGGTTGTCGCAGGTCGGGACGTATGCCGTTGCTCGCGACGAACTGTTGAGCGCGCTGTAACTTTCAAACGCGGTTGTCGCAGGTCGGGATGTATGCAATTGCCCGCGACGAACTGTTATTTGCACTGTAAAATTTTTTTGGAGATTTGCTTATGACCAGACGAGATTTTTTGAAGTTCGCGGCATTGACTGCGACGGGAATTTGTTTAATACCCAATAACCATGCACTTGGAAAGGAGCCTGATTTTATGTCAAGCATTCACATTGCGGCGGAGGTCGGCGAGGTTGCGGAGCGCGTCTTATTGCCCGGCGATCCCGTTCGCGCCAAAATCATCGCGGAAAATTTTTTGAGCGACGTGCACCAATATACCGCCGTCAGAAATATTTTCGGCTTCACGGGTCGATACAAGGGCGAACGCGTTTCGGTGCAGGCGACGGGCATGGGCATTCCGTCGATTTCGATTTACCTGCACGAGTTGATTGAAGTCTTCGGCGCGAAAAAACTTATCCGCGTCGGCACGTGCGGCGGCATGAACGAAGACATTCGTCTGCGCGACGTTTTGATTGCGCAGGGCTCGTCGACGGACTCTTCAATCGTCAATCAAGTTTTCGGCGGCGCGGTGAACTTTTCGTTGCTTGCGGACTTCAATTTGTTGCGCACTGCCGTCAACGTCGCGGAGGAACTTAAACTGCCCGTGAAGGTCGGCAACGTCATTTGCACCGATTTGTTTTACAACGACTACGACGACGTAAACGGCACCTTCGGAGACGGCAAGAATACCTTCAACGACAAACTGCGCCGTTACGGAATTTTGGCTGTCGAAATGGAGAGCGCGGCACTTTATCTGCAGGCGGCGGCGGCAAAAGTTCAAGCGTTGGCGATTTTCACGGTCAGCGACGACCTTTGGCGCGGCGAACGTTGCACGACTGCCGAACGTGAAACTTCGTTCAACGACATGATTAAAATCGCACTGGAGACGATTATTCGATGAAAAATTTGATTATGGGCGCGGCGAAAGGTTACGGTTGGTACACTCTGGAGCCGTTCGTTACGTCGTGGCGGCGCAACTGTCCCGACGCGGAGCTTGTGCTGTTCGTCGACGACATGAGCGACTTTACGCGCGACAAATTGATTCGTGAAGGCGTGACGCTTATTGACGTGCCCGACGAATTGCGCGGCGTTTTGATAATTCATTCGCGCTGGAAAATTTTCGGCGATTGGCTTGAAAGTCGCGGCGCGGATTACGAGCAGGTTTTCATTACCGACACCCGCGACGTAATTTTTCAGGGCGACATATTCGCGAACTTCCACGGGCTGACGAATTGGCTGGGCTGTGCCACGGAGGCTGACGACATTCGCGGCACAAAGACTGGCGACCGCACGAATTACAACTGGATTCGCGATTGTTTCGGCGCGGCGGAGGCTGAACGTCTTGCCGACCAAAAAATCATTTGTTGCGGTACGGTCGTCGCCACAATCAATGAGATGAAAATTTTAAGCCGCATCATGTGGAAAATACTCAAAACCGAAAAGTTTTGGGGGTACGAACAGGCGGCTATGAATTATCTTGCGTGGCACGGGTTGTTGCCGATTGAAAACGTCTTCGAGCTTGACACTGACGGCGGCGAAATTTTCACGTCGTACTTTTTCGTGGCGCAACATCCGATTGAACTTCGCGGCGACAAAATTCTGCGCGGGGACGGACAAATTCCCGCCGTCGTTCACCAATACGACAGGAACGTTGAGCTTGTTGAGCTTGTCGACAAAATTTATCGCGACCGCAACTTTCAAGCCGACGTGCGCTTTGATGACGTGCAAAGTGCCGTCGAGCAGACCGTTTGCCTGCTTTATGCTGACAAGGTTGCCGACGCGACGAAACTTTTCATGAGCAAGTTTTTGTCGCCCGCAGACTTCAACGCCGCGAAAAATTCGCTGATAACCGTCTGGGAGCTTGCCGCCCGAAAAAATTTCACGCCGACCGTCGAGCTGTTGGAGCTTGCCGCGCAGAATGCACTGACCTCCGTCAAAAAATTTTCCGACGCGCAAATGCTCCGCCTGTACAAAATTTTACTCGCCGCCGAAAAAAAACGTCACGCCATCGACCCGACCTTCAAGCAAAATTTCGCGGCGCGACTTCTTGAAATCGGCGAACAAAATCTTGCGGCAGGTGCGCCAATCAGTTACGGCTTGCATATCGTGCGGCTGATTGAGGAACTCGGCGCGACTGACGACGAAAAATTTCTGCAGTTCGCGGCGCGTGTCAATCAAGCTTTGGAACGTTGACGGGAGGTTGAACTTTTGAGCAAGACGAAAAAAACTAACGCCGCCCGAATTTTGGACGGGCTGGGCATTGCTTACGAGCTCAAGACTTACGCGGTGGACGAATCGGATTTGTCGGCGGTGCACGTCGCGGAAATGTCGGGACTCAACATCGAAATGATCTTCAAGACGTTGGTTGCACGCGGCGACAAAACGGGCGTCATTATGGCGGTTATCGGCGGCGGCGACGAGCTGAACTTGAAGGCGTTGGCGCGGGTAAGCGGCAATAAATCCGTTGAGATGATCGCGCTCAAGGAACTGTTGCCGCTGACGGGATACATTCGCGGCGGCTGTTCACCGTTGGGCGCGAAGAAAAATTATCCCGTGTTCGTCGACAGCCGCGCCTTGACACTCGACCGAATTTCAATCAGCGCGGGACTTCGCGGAATGCAAATCGTCCTTGCGCCACGTGACCTCGTCCGCGCCGTCAATGCGACAGTCGCCGACTTGACCGCATGACAAAAAATCCCCGTTGCTCACGAAGAGTTGCGGGGAATTTTTTTATTGCTGAAATCAGCGATATTGCTTGAGGGGCGCGCATGGACGCGCGCCCTGCGGTCGCCGCCGTTAGAAAACGTGACGTTTTCGTAGGCGGCGCGGCTTTCTTTGTTACTTTCTTTCGCCGCCGAAAGAAAGTAGGTTTATCACGTTCGGACGATTATTTGCGACGCGACGTTTTGAAGTATCGTTGCAATTTCGGCTGTTCGGCAAGGTTGAACTGCAAATCGATGAGTGCGCGGCGGATTATGGCGGGCGTGAGTTTGTCGGGCGGCAAACGCTTTTCGAGCATGACCAATTTCAGCACGTCGGAAGATTCTTCGTCGCCGAAACGTACACTGCCCGCGACACGCTGTATCAGCGACGTGCGCGCCGATTCGACCGCGTCGGGCGAACATTCCGATTGCATGAGCGGCATACGTTCCAGCAAAATTTTCTGCGCGGCGGAAGTTGTCAGCCACGGCTCGTCGTAAAAAATTTTGAACAGCTCGGCGACCATTGCCTCACGCGCCCGCACGCGACAGACTTCGCAAAAAATTTCTTCTGGCGGACACAGCGTCGCGCACGTCGTACACTTATGCCAACCGTTTGCCGCGCGAAACTTCTGCACACGCGCCTGCGCCGTCAGCGACCGTAAAACCGTCCGCCGCAAATTTTCGTCGGAAAATTTTTCTGCCGCCGACTCGCAACGACGCCGCTCCTCGTCCGTCAAAGTGATTTGGTTGAGCGCGACTTTCGACACTTCGGGCGGCGCGGGACGTGAATTTTTTTCAGCCGACTTGTCCGCAATTTGAAAGCCTTTGGCAATTCGTAGCTCCCGAACAAGCGGCTCGTCCTGCGGAAAGGCGTCGTTGATGGCGTCGATAATTTCTTCGGCGTAAAATTTCAGCTGATCCTTGAACGCCGCGCTTTTGACGTCGACGAACAGCACACCGTGTTCAATCTTGACGGGCTCGACTTTTTCGGCAATGGTCGCGTCGACAAGGTGGCTCCAGTTGTAAATGACTTCGCTGCAGAGAACTTTTTTGCGGGTCAATTCGTCGAACGTGCCCTGCATAAAATTTTGCAAGCCAATCACGCAATCGCCTCCTCCGTGAGTGCGCCAGCCTCCACCGAAAAAAATTTCCCGAAACTTTGCGGCGGGAAGTAGGCGCGGTCTGTGGCGGTTATCAGCGTCTGAATTTGTTCGCGGCGCAGAAACTCCAGCAACAGTTCGCGACGCGAAGCGTCCAATTCGCTCATAACGTCATCAAGCAACAGCAACGGATATTCGCCCGTAATCGACCGAATGAATTGCAATTCCGACAGCTTGAGCGCAAGCGCGGCGGTGCGCAGTTGTCCCTGCGACCCGAAAAGTTTCAGCTCGTGTCCGTTGACAGTGAACTTCAAATCGTCAAGGTGCGGTCCGAGACTCGTTGCTCCGTTGCGAACGTCTTTAAGTCGTCGCGACCGCAACTGCCGCAAAAAATTTTCCGCAAGGTCTTCACGCGAATCAAGCCCGCGCAGTTCGTAAACAACCGACAATTCCTCCGACTGCGCGGAAATTTTTTTTTGCATATCGTTGGCAAGGACGTTGAGTTTGTCGACGGCGGCAAGTCGTTTGCCGACGAGTTTTTCCGCCGTGAACGCCAACTGCTCATCCCAAAGGTCAAGCTCCGCAATGTTCGCCGCGCCGTCACGAATTCGTTTGAGCAGGGCGTTGCGCAATTCGACCAGCCGCGTGTATCTCGTCAGCTCCAAAAAATAAACGGGCACCGCCTGCGAAATTTGCGCGTCCAAAAATTTTCGGCGCGTCGCCGGCGAGCCCTTGAACATAAATAAATCCTCCGGCGAAAAGAGGACTGAATTTAATTTGCCGAGCAACTCACGCGGACGAATCGGGTTTGCGTCGAGCAGGATTCGGCGTCGTTGCGTGGCGGAAATTTCTATCGCCAACACGTGCGCGACGCCCGCCTTGGAAAATTTTATTCGCAGTATCGCGACGGATTGTCCCCAACGAATCAGTTCGGATTCTTTGCCCGCACGCGAGCGCAGTAACGACGCAAAGTTAATCGCCTCCAAAATGTTGGTTTTACCTTGAGCGTTGCGCCCGTGGAAAATATTTGTCGCGTCCTCAAGCCGCAAATGCACGTCGGCGAGGTTGCGCCAATCTGTAAAAAAAATTTCGCTGATATTCATTTAAACGTTGCGCCGTGAAAAATATTTGTCGCGTCCTCAAGCCGCAAATGCACGTCGGCGAGGTTGCGCCAGTCTGTAAAAAAAATTTCGCTGATGTTCATTTAAGCGCGAACGGGCGTGACGACGTAAATATAATTCGGGTCGTCGGGCTCGGTGAAGGCGGCGGGACTGTAGCGGTCGTTGAGCTCAATACTGACCCGCGTCGTCGTCAAAATCTTCAGCACGTCAAGAACGTATTCGGCGTTGAATGAAATTTCCAAATCGTCGCCCGTAACTTGAGCTTCGACGCTTGTGTTCGCGTCGCCGACTTCGGGCGAGGTCGAGGATATGGCAATTCCGTTTTGCGTGAAAGTAAACTTCACGGTGTTATATTCGGTCTCCTTCGACATGAGCGCGATAAGTTCGACCGCCTTGCGAAAGTCTTTAATGTCGACAGTAACTTGCGTGGTGCTGGACTTCGGAATAACTCTGTCGTATGGCGGGAAGGCACCTTCAATCAAGCGGGCGTTGACGAAAATATTTTCAAACGCGAACGTCAAGTACCGCTCCGAATAACTTACGGTGATGTAAGTGTCGGCACTTGCATTGGCGAGGCGAATCATCAAGCTGCGCAAAGTTTCGGCGGGCACGACAAAGCTTGTGTCGGGATATTCTTCGGCAAGCTGTTTGACGGCGTAGGCAAGACGGTGCGTGTTCGTGGCGACGAGAGAAATTTTGTCGCCCTTTATCTCGAAACAACAGCCCGTGAACACGGGGCGCGAATCGTCCTTCGACACGGCGAAAACAGTCCGCTGAATCAAATCCTGCAAAACGGTCGTGCGGACGCGGAAGGAATTTTCCAAGTTCGGTTGTTTGACTTTGGGGAATTCTTCCGCCAACATCGTCATAAGCTCAACCTTCGCGTCGCCCGAACGCATCGACAAAATATTAACGTCGTTTTCGTCGGAAAAGGTTATCATATCGCCGGGCATGTTGCGCACGAAATCTTGCAAGCGTTTGCCGCCGACGACAGTTTCGCCGGGAATTTCGGCTTTGGCGGGAATTTTGACGATAATGCCCGTGGAATAATTGTTCGCCTGCAACTCAAGCACCGCGCCTTCCGCGCGAATATAAATGCCCGACAAAACGGGCGTCATGGGCTTGACGGCGACTGCCTTCATCGCGAATTGCAACGCTTCGTTCAAATCATTTTTGTAGCAGATGAATTTCATTGACCTAACCTCCAAAAAAATTTGTGCCGCCGAATTTTATAACGAATCGGAAATTTTTTCTAGCTGTTGACAAAAATTTTGCGGGGGATAAAATTTATTTGCCTCCTCAGCAAAGAGATGTATGAGCGATAAAAAAATTTTCGAGGAGGAATTTTCGTGAAGTCTTGGAAGAAACTTTTGGCGGTAAGCGCGGCGTGTTCGAGCATGTTGCTGTGCACGCCCGCCGACGCCGCCTATCAACTCAACGAGGAAGTCGCCAATCCGCCCGCCGCTCTGCAAATGGCGACGCAAATCGGCGTGCTCAAATACGACAATCCGAACATGCAAGCCGTCGCCAACAAGGACGCAATCGTCGTTTTGAGTTTCGGCACGACGTTTAAAGATCAGCGCGCCAAAGCCATTGACGCGACTGCAAACGCCATTGCCGCCGCGCACCCGAATGCCAAAGTCGTCACGGCGTTCACAAGCCACATCGTCATCAAACACATTGCCGAAAACGAAGGCAAATGCGACTACATGACGCCCGAACA
>JADEZP010000029.1 GCA_015206805.1 Quinella sp. 1Q7
CGCAGGTTAAAAACTATTACTTGATTGCATTGGAGCGCGTCTATTCCGAACAATTTTTTTACTACTACAACGGTCGGCTTGAGCGCATACAGGAAAATATTCCCGCGCATTGTCTGCAACTGTTGGACTTTATCGTCAAGGAGCCGGAAGTTTTGCGTATGCCCGTGGCGATAGATTTCGGGACGGCGAGCACTACGGCAGGCGTTTTGGACTTCAAGCAGAAAAGCGGCGTTGCGGAAATGCTTAGCGAAAAAATCCGTCACGCTGTTTTTTATGACAACGGCGGCAACGAAACTTTTATCATACCGACGCTGGTCGGCGTGCGTTCGCTGAAAGACTACAAAAATCCCGAATACGCCTTCGGCTACGATGCGCTGGAGCTTATGTCTTACGTCGAAAAAAATTACACGGTGTTTTACGACATCAAGCGTTGGATTGCTTACGGCGACAAGGAGGAGGAGCTCACCGACAGCGACGGTCGACGCGTCTTCATCAAGCGGAAAAATATTCTGCGGGAATTTTTTATCTACGTCATTCACGCGCTTGAAGACTACATCAAGGGCAAAGTTCGCTCCGTGCATTTTTCCGCGCCCGTCAAGCAGAAACGAATCTTCCAAAAGCTGTTCCAAGAGATGTTGCCCGAATACGTCGTTGAGAAAAAAGAGATGGTCGACGAAAGCGTTGCCGTGCTGTACAACACGATAAGCGAGCTAATCGAGGACAAAAAGATCGTCAATCGGCAAAAGTATCGGGCGTTGGTCGTCGATTGCGGCGGCGGAACGACCGACGTATCGAGTTGCAGTTTCAATGTCGACAATCGGCGCGTCGCTTACAAAATCGACATTGAGACGGGCTACGAAAACGGCAGTACGGAATTCGGCGGAAATAATTTGACGTATCGCGTGTTGCAGATGTTGAAGCTGAAAATTATCGAGAGCCTCGGCAAGCAGTACGAAACGGACGACGGACGGATTCGGGCGCAACATGAATTTTACGGAGAGAAAGTCGCCTTCGACAGCCAAACGTATATGATTGCGTCGACGATACCCAAGATTAAAAATTTGTTGCAGGACTTCAACATTGATGTGTTTCGCTACGTGGACGATAACGGAGTTGACGCGCTGTATCGGCGATTCGAGGATGCTTATCGGCGGGCGGAAGACATTTTGCCGACGCGTTACAAGGATTGGGAAAATCGCAGTCGTTCGGAATATTTTCGCGTGCGGAACAATTATTATTTCCTGTTCGCGTTGGCGGAGCGAATCAAGCAAGAATTTTTCAACGAGAACGGCTTCATGCGTGTAAAGTTGGCGGTCGAGGGCAACGACATCACGCGCGGCAGGAATTGGGAAATTTATCGGCACGACGGAGACAAAATCGAAAACACGATAACAATCCCGCTGGACAAGTGGCGGCTGACGTTGCTCAAGGGCGACGAGCTCACGTACATAAAAACTTTGCCGAACATTTTTTTCAATCCGATTGAGATCGTGCCGATAATCACGCCCGACATTTACAACGTCGTGCGGCAACTGCTTGACCCGCTGTATGAGAGCGGCGAACTTGAGGAATACAACCTAATCAAGCTTAGCGGACAATCGTGCAAGGTTAGTTTGTTCCGCACCGCGCTGAAAGAATTCGTGCCCGGCAAAATGATTAAGTCCAAGCCGAAAGACGAACTCGACCCCGACAAAAACGAACTTAAGATGGCGTGCATTGACGGCGCGTTGAAATATCTGCGCGATAAAAAATTCGGCTACGCGGACATAAACATCACGAATCGGAGACCGCACTTGCCCTACGTTTTGACGGGCTTTACTCACGCGGGCGAAGAAGTCACGCTGATTGATGATTCGCAATCGCTTGAGCGCGGCGTTTTGTCGCGGACGATTGAAGATTTGTCGTTGCGAGTGTATCTCAAGGACAATCAGAAAAATTTGCGGCAGGAACTGATTTACGAATGTGTGCTTGACGAGTTCACGCCTAAAAAGCAAGAGGACATTGAAGCGATTTACGGCGACAACATTCCGCAGGACGAAACCGACACGATAATCAATCGCGAGGTAAAATTTTTTATCTGGGCGGAGCCGCAGGATTGGGGCTTCGTGATTGTGCCGGTCTACAGGGCGGACGAAACTTTGCACGTCGGCAGGGAACAGTTTTTCAATTTCGAGAGCGAACAGTGGCTTAAAAATTTCTTTGACGGGTTGAAGTAATGACTAAAAAATTTTTTGCAATGGCGTTGGCGTTCATGTTGGCGTTGAATTTTTTGGCGGTCACTCACGCCGCAACCGACGCGGAGAAAGCTGCCAAGAAGGAGCAGAAACTTCAGAAGAAACAAGCCAAACAGTTAGCCAAAGCCTATCGGAAAAAAAATATCGAGCAGGTCGAGCAGTGGGCTCAAGGCGGCGACTTGCAGGCGCAAATTATTTTGTACTACGCTTACTCGGAAGGCGCGCACGTCAAGAAAAATCTTGAGACCGCCGAACAGTGGAAAACGACGGTCGGCAAGGACCACGAAACTTTTCTGGAGAATTTCATTCCGATTGCTTACCACAACCGAAAGAAAGTTCCGCTTGAAAAATTTTACGGCTTCGCGGCGTGCCATGCGCAACTTGGCGATTATATTCCCGTCAGCTTTGAAGACGCGGTACGTTGGGCGCAAATGGGCGCGTCGGAGAACGATCCGTTGTCGTTGGCTGTACTCGGCACGGCTTACTACACGGGGCGCGGCATTGCTCAAGACTACAAAAAGGCGATTGAATATTTCAAGCGTGCGCAAGAGGAGCCGATTGCGCTGTATCATTTGAGCGACGCTTATTTGCACGGCAACGGCGTCGACCGCGATTTGGACAAAAGCAAATTTTATGCGGACTACTTCCGATTGGTGCGGCAACCGAAAATCGACAAGCAGACGCAAAAAAATATGCGCAAGTTACGCAAGCAAATGGAGACTGAAAAATAATGGGACTGTTCGACAGCGACTTCAAGATTGATGATTACGTTCGCGCGAGAATTCCGCAACTCGACAATTTGGAAAATCGCGACCTGTTCAAACGGATTGTCGGCAATTTGACGATTGACTTGTACAAGCACGTCAAAGCCGAATACGACGCGCTGGAGAAACGTGTTTTCGACGAATCGCCGAAAGCGACGCGTCTGCCCGACCTCATTACCTGCGTCGTCGCCAAGGACAAATACGACTTGACCGACGAAAATCTTTTCCCGATGTTCGCCGAGGATTTGGACGACGTCAAAGTCAACGCGACCGAAATGATTTCCGCAGTCAAAGCCGGCAACGCGTTTTACCTGTACACCTGCATGATACGGGCGGATTATCTGACGCTGAAAAATTTGTTGCAAAGCGGGCGGCGATTCAACGGCGTGATTCAACACGAATACGGCGAGACGACTGCGAAATTCATCTTGAAGCCGAACGACCGCTACATAAAAAAAATCGAGGAATTTTACGCGATTGCCGAGCTGAATTATTTGCCGTGGCGCAGTCTGAACACGCCGTATCTGTTCAAGCTGTTTGATGTCTACGTCGTTTCGATTGCCGAGTGGGACGACGAAACCGAGGTTGTTAAGGTCACGACGGATTTTGAGGAGTTCGCCGAAAAAATTTTGTACAAGCCGTTGCCGCTGTGGAACGCCAAGCCCGTCACGATTAAGGGCAACTCTTATCCGCAACCCGCCGTCGACAGAAAATATTTCGAGCATTATCTTTACGCCAATCAATTTCAGACGGAGCATGAATATTTGTTGCGGCACGCCGACGCCATTATCCGAAACATTCGGCGACAGGACGGCGATTTGTACATCATATGCGACGCCGATTTGCCGAGCGATTGGCAGTTTTATGAGTTCGCGCCCGCGCCCAATCCCGCCGATTACGAAAATCCGCTGATGACCAATGCGCAGGACGAAACTTTTTCGCGCAACTTGATTGAATATTTCGGGCAACGAATCAAGACGCATACCGAGATTGTCAGATTTTTTAAGTCGTTCAAGGCGAGTGAGCATTTGGAGTTCGTCGACGCCAAAATTGTCGGCAAGCCCGCGAATCGCGAAACTTATTCGACGGAAGAATTTATCGACTACGAATTTCGCACGGGCGAGCGAATCAACGCGCTGGAATTTTCCTTCCGCGCCGCGGACGAAAATTTTTATCTGAATCGCGACGTGATGAGCTTCCTCGTCACGGAGATTCAGCACCTCTTCCCAGAATATCTTTGCGTCGGAAAGTTGGTGCGACCGTGAATTGCATTTGGGACATCGTTTTGCAGGCGGCGCAGGATAATTTCGAGTCGGGCAAATTATTTTTCAAGCCCGCCGAAAGTTTCAGCCCGTATTACGAGCAATCGTTCAAGTCGATAAATCAACGGCGAGTCGACAGTGCCGACGTCGAGATAAACCCGTTGGCGCGATTCGCGGCGATTTTTGAATACCTGTTGCACCCCGACGTAATGAATTTGATTTTCGCCGAACAGCGACAGTTCACGGCGTTTTATTTCGATTTAATCACGCACATTTTGGCGGAGGTCGATTTGTGCCACGGAATGACGCGGCGCGAATTTTATATCCGACAAATTCGGCGCGAACTTTTGGACGGCACGTTCGGCGACGTTGCCCGCGAAGGCGTCAACCAACTCAAGCGCGACAAGCAAATTGCCGTTGCCGACGAACTGTTGCGCGTCATGGAAATCGGCTCAAGCGTCCGAGCCTTTTGCCGCGTCATGAAACAAATTTTCCCCGACTGCATAATCTATCAGGGTCGCGAACATCCGCAACGACTGTACGTTTACATCGGTCAGCGGCGCGACGAGTCGTCCGAAAAAATTTGGTGCATGATTCGCGAAACGTTCCTTGCCTTCGACAGCGACGTCAGAATTTTTTGGGAACATCATTTCGGAATAATCGACCTCAAAGAGACAATGCACCTCAACGAGATCGCGATTTTTTAGGAGTGGTCACCTTGAACGAGCAAAAATATCCGCAATTCGAGCGGCTGCACATTTTGCGCACCGAAGCCCTTTGCGCCGTCAGAAATTGTGCCTTCGAGACTTTGCCGCTGTATTTGTCGGGCTACGGCGCGGGCATTGTCAGCGGTTGCGACTTTGTGACGACGAAAGATTTAATCACGTTGAACGCGGGCTTAATTCTGCACGACAATTTTTTGTACCGAATCACCGAGTCGATGAGCGTCCCTTACGCGCCGACGGAAGAATATATTTTGCTGAAATTGGTCTTCGAGCCGCCGCATAAAACGGAAAATTTCCTGCAACGCGACATCCGAATCGAATTGTCCGCCGATATGAATTTGGCGGCGAACGAAATGGAGCTTTGCCGATTCAAGCTCAAACGCGGCGCGATACTTCGCACGAAGTACACGGACTTTTTCGACAGGGCAACGGAATTCGACACGGTAAACACAATCAACGCGCCATATTCGGCGGCAGGCGGTACCACGTTGTCGCCGAGCATATTGCGCGACTTCGCGTCGGAGGCAAAAAATTTTTCGCTTGATGCGGAAGATTTTTCATTCTGTTTAGCCGCGCTGTCGGGAAAAATTTTGAACGCCGAGCAAATTTCGTTCTACGTCGAGCGGCGACTGAAAATCGAACTGCCCGCCAGCGACAATCAAACGCTGTACGACAAATTGTGCCTGATTCTTCGCGACATCAAAAACGGCGGTCGACGAGAAATTTTTTCCTCGCGCCGCCGCCGAAAAGAAATCATGGTTGACTAGGAACTTTTTCGAGCAGAATTCCGATTGGTCGTCGCCGAAGCAAACATTCCGCCGCCTCCAGCGACAACAGCCAAATATCGTCCGCCGGCAATTTGCAATGCGCCACACGTCGCCCGCGAAGTGCCGAATTTTTTACGACAAGCCGAATTGCCTTGCCCTGAAAAATTTTTGAGTCCGCTCCGATTGCGTCGGCGAACGGCAGATACGGCAGCCAATACAGCGGGTGTATCGCCTCGGCGGGCTTGAACCTCCGATAAAGTTGCACGCCCTTGAACTCAATCGACGGCTCCAGCAACTTGAACAGCGATTGCAACCTGTCGCCGATTAGGAACGTCGGCTCAAACAAAATATCGCACGGAGAAAATTTTTTCCGCTCGTAGAAAACGACGCCGTCATCAACGTTGGCAAAAGACGCGGCGTCCGTGATGTACGGGAATTTATTTTTGTCGAACCCTGCTGTCTCCACGAACGGAGCGGCAGGGTCTTTTTTCAGCCAAAACCATTCAGTATCAATCATAGTTCAAAATCGCAACCTTCGACAACGGTATTGGAAACTTGGCATTGAATCACTTTCAGCGACGCGAAATATTCTTCGGCGTTGACGGCATTGGGCGCGTCGGTGGAATTTTTTATCGCGCAGTCTCTGAACGTGCACGCCGAAAATTTTGTGCCCGCAAATTTTATGTCGGTAAAGTTCGCCGCGACGAATCGACAGCGCGAAAATTCGGCGTCGGCAAGATTCAAATTCGTGAACTCGCAACGATAGAACAGACAATCCGCGAAGTTACAGCCTCGCAAGTTCATGTCCGCAAATTTTTTGTTCCGATAAATTTTCCCGTGCGCCTCGCGAAAGGTCGTGTCCTCATTGGCGGCGGGATTCAGAAAATCAATTTCCGGCAAGACCGCGCACAGTCGATTCTGCCAATCAAGGTAGGTGCCGCACGTGACGTAAAATTTTTCCGCCTTGATTAGCGCGTCGAACTCGGCAAAATTTTTCAGCGCGGGCGCAAAATATTTCGCAACGCACGTGAAAAGGAACGTCAGCTTGTCGAGCGTCCTCCAAAACAGCGACGTAATCTCAACCGACGAAATGTTACTGCGGACAAAAAATTTTTCGTCGAGAGCTTTGGTCGTGAAATTTTCCCAAGCCGTCAGCAGAAAATCCGCGTCCATTCTGTGTCGCGCGAAGGGCTCGCCGTAAACCCAACGCGTATCGTAAAAATCAATCTGCAGAACGGCTTTGCCCGCCGCCACGGACGTGTTGAGGAACGAAACGCTCATATACGCACAGGGAATTTTTTCGTCGCGCTGAATTTCGCAAGCCGCCGCCAATGCTTTGCGCCACTCGGCAAGAACGCATTCGCTGATTCGCGGCAGATTGTCGGTCAGAAATTTTTTCGTCGCGGTCAAGAATTCAAATTCCAGCGGCGAATATCTTTCGGCGACGTAAGCTTCAAACGTCTCAATCATTTTTTCTTTTCCGTCAACGTTTTGATGTACGCCAGTTTGTCCGCAAGACCCATGTCGTCGAAGCCGGGGACATTTTTCAGCGTGATTTTCTGTGCGGGCGTCAATTCGTCGTAAGCTTTCTTGTAATCGGCAGCCTGTTTAATCGTGTCTTGCATCTCTTTCACTTTGGCGGGGAACATATCTTTAATCTTCTCTGTCTTTTCTGCAGGGCTCATGTCGTCGAAGCCGTCGACTTCTTTCAGAGCGTCCTTCTGATCTTGGGTCAACCCGTCGTATGCGTCTTTGAACTTGATTTTATCGATGTATTCCATCTTGTCATCATACGACATCTTATCGAAGCCGGGGATATTTTTCAGCGCGGCTTGCTCTGCGGGCGTCAAGCTGCTGTAGGCACTCTGATATTCGGTCGCCTTCTTGATTGCGGCATCCTTCTCGGTCGGGTGCCACTCTTCGCCCTGTTTGTTGATTTGGTCGTTAATGTTATCAAGATTGATATCGCCGTCGCCTCTGAAGGAGTCGGCGGTTTCGAGTCCGCTGTTGATTTTATCGGTGACGCTATCAACCTTCTTGGAAAGGTCCGTGCCGGCAATGTGGTCGAGAGTTTTTGCGCCCGTGCTGACGCCTTTGGAAACTTTTTTCGCGGTGGAAGAGATTTGATCCGTCACGGCAATAACCTTCTTCAAGGCGTAGGTGGGACCGGCAATAAACACGTCGAAGGCGGAAGCTCCAATGCACTGCATGACCAGAGTAAACTTGCCGTTGCCGTCTTTGTCGTCGAAAACTTCTTCGTAGCTGCTGACGAAAACTTTATCGTGCAAGACAGCGCGGAACTGCGTGTCCGTGTCCGAATAGACCGTAACCAAGACGCGCCGATAATAAAAATTTTTGTAATCGTCTCCGTAACCCCGTTGTATGTCCGGAGCAAGTTTGAACGCCGCCTTCTCCTTAGCATCCGTAAGGGTGGAAAGATCCCCCTTATACTCGCCGTTGGGATCTTCGGTTGGCGCGGGCACCGGCGGCAAGGCTGCCCACGCCGCGACTTTCGCCATGTCTTTATTCTTGACCGCTTCGCTTCCGAACTCCATAAGCGACGGCGCGAACAAGTTGCCCTTCACGGTGATTGTCGTGAGCAGAAACTTATCAACTCGAATCGTCCCGTTGACGAACATATCTTTTTTTGCCAATTCGGATTTAATCGAAACGCTTTTTATCATATCGCCACGTATCGCGATACCGTTGTTGCCCAAGACCTTTGTTGTGGCGTATTGGTCAAGGATATTCGCGCCCACAATGTTGTTGGCAAGATTGTGCATTGCGCTCTTCATATGCCCGGCAAAAAAGGCCGTGTCGCCCGCAAGGGCTTGGAAAAGCTCTACATTCTTTTTAGTGCTGTCCTGAATGATGTAAACCGAATAATCCACGCTGAAACCTCCTTATTCGCCGACGATGATTTTGTTGCCGCCCATGTCGATTTGGTCGCTCAAAAGCTTAACGTGGGACTGTCCGCTTTGCACGGCTATTTCCTCCTTGGCGACCATTTGGATTTTGCCGTTCGCCTCGAAGAAAATGTTGCCGTCCGCGTGAATGACAATATCCTTTGCCGAAACGACGCTGATACCTTCGTCCTTATTCAGCAGTATGAACGTCTCTTGGTGCTCGGCGATAATCTCGACGCCTTTGTCGGTCAAGAGCAGTTCGCGACCGCCGGGTGCCTTCAGACTTTTGTTTTTGGGATCAGCCAACGGCGCGGTGTTGATCGAACTGATTGCAAAGGCGTCGTCCGTGTCGTTCGACGGAAAAATTATCCGAACGTAATCATCAACTTCGGGCATGACGTACCAGCCGGAGCCGTCCGCGCTTGAATAGGGTGTGGCGAACGGAAACTTCATCGTCGATTCGTTATCGTACTCCGCGTCGATGTCAACCAGATGCGCCTGAATTACGTCCTTGTCGACCGTTTTGACTTGTGCACGGAAAATTCTGCCGCGAAGATTCTTCGGCGCAACTTTCGGCACTAAGAAGCCGTTTTCGCCGACCAGCGTGTAAGTCATGCGAAACGAGCCGTCCGCGATAAACCGACCGTCCAAAGCCTTCACGCGATAATTTTTCCTGTCGTATTGCACCACGTCGCCGAGATTGAGATATTGGAAAGGTCCCGCCAACTGCACGGAAAAAAAATCCTCCACGACAACACCCACGCCCTCTGCCAGCAACTGCGGGTTTGATTGCACGAAATCAAATTGCGCGGCGTTGAATTCGCAGGAAAAATCACCGTTCTGTATCTTGGCGGTCGCTTTAGCGTCGGGCAAACCGATTGTGATCATCGGGCTTTCGGCGGTAATGTCCGTGAAGACGCTTGCGTTGAGTTGCGACGCCATGCGCTTGATGAATTCCCATGACGTTTCGTTGAGCTGGAGAATCATCTTTTCTATCGCTTTATCGTCGACCTTGAATTGAATCGTGCCCCCCGCGTCGGCAACTTGACCTTCCAAAATGTTTTTGTAATTGGCGTCCAGCTTTTGGAACGAGTGATTCAGCCGCTTGATGTCCAAAAGGGACGCGGTGTCGCACAAATCAATCGTCATCAAATTGTAGCCGACCTGCAGTTGAAAATTTACGTTCACCACATAGCCGCAGAACATGAGCGTAGTGTTATCGCCCACCTTGGATGAAATCTTCATCACGCCGACTGCGCCGCCTTGTTGCATGAACTCTTTGGCTTTTGCCTCGTCAATGATGAGCACCAGGCGGGCGCGACCGTACTCGTTGACCGCGTGGCTTATTTCCAGCTGGACGAGTTGCATGTATTCAACGCCTTCGACTTTTATTGACTGGATGGTTATCGCCATAATCTCACCTCAAACCGAAATTCTTTTGTCGTCCGGCAACGGCGGAATGTTTTCTCTGATGCGTTCCCTGTTTTCGGAGCCGTGCTCGATTTCTATTTGTTCGGAACGGTTGCCGGGGTTGCCGCCTTCAAACTTGCTGAGCGAACCCGAACCGCCACCCGCCGCCGGTGTGTAGGCGATTTGAAACAGTGCTTTTGTCTTCACGTTGAGATCGGAGCCCTTCATCTCAATGGAGCTGTCCTTAACCTGAATGAGCGCACTGCCTTGACCGTTGAAATTCAACTTGCCGCCATTGACCTCGGCCGCCTCTTGAGCTTCTTCCGCCCGCGCTTCACGGTGGGTGATGGCGTCGAGATTCCTTGCCAATTCGGACAGTTCGACGGCTTCTTTTTTGGAGCCGCGAAGTTTTACCGTATTAACCTCTTGACCGACGGCGGATATTTGGGAACTGAGCTGAACGGTTGCGGGCTGACCGGCTGCCCCGGTGTATTGCGCGTAGCCTGTCGTTTGCGGCACGACCATGTTGAGTTGCCCGTCTTGCGTTTTGCCTTGCGCCGATTGGATGATGATGTCGCGCGCGCTCGAAAAGACGATGTTTTTCTTATTGTTCGTCAGCAAGTGCATACCGTTTTCGTGCTTGAGTTCGGTGGTTTCGGTGGCAGTGAACGAAAATTTGTCCGGGTCGAAAATTATCGACGCGTTTGGGATTTTGAACGAGCGTTTCTCCGCCGCATCATCAACAGCTCTCGTGCGCAGGGCAGTCATAGCCGCAAGCCGCCACCTGTCGACGTAGACGCAAACTTTTTCGCCGACGTCGGGCATTGTGTAAAGATAGTTGCTCACGCTCGATTCAAACGGAATGTTCAGAGCCTCGTCCGCGTTCTGTTCCGCGTCGCAGTCGAACTTAACTTTAACGTTGTTGCCGTCCGACGACAGCACCTGCGCCTTGAGATAAAAGCACTCGTCGAAGTGGCTCATCACGTCCCACGCGTCGGCGCGGCAACCTTCCTTGGGGCGCAGGGTGATTTCGTTGTACAGGTTGTTGTCCTTGGAGTAAATGTGACCGGCAATGACGACTTGGAATACATTATCGTATCTGACCGAACAGCCGACGCCGACGGTCAAATCGGAAAGCTCCAGCGTCGTCTCAAGGAAGTAACTGCTCCGCGCACCTTCGTAAGTGTTTTGTTCAAGTCGAAGAAAAAAATCCATCGGGAGATTGCGGCTCACGAGCTTCGGCGGACTTATGAAGAGAAACTTTTGAAACGCCTTAAAACCGATGCTCAGCTTAAGCTTGTCGGTCTTGGTGTAGACGAACAGAATCTGACCGTGCCGCTCGGCTAAGTCTTTCAGGAACTGCCAATCGGTTTTGTTGTCGCGATAAACCAGCTCGGCAATCGTGTCGTCCACCGAGCAATCAATTTCCGCATCTGCATAGCCGCCGTTCTTGATGTCGTCGGCAATGTCGGAATACTCCTTATTCGCCGACTGGTAGGTTTTGGTTTTGCGCGCCAAATCCATTTGGCAAGACAAGCTCAACAGCGTAACGACCAAAATCCTTCCGATGATCTGTCCGACGACTTCGCAACGATTGACGATGCCGCAAAAGATAATGTCGTCCTTCGCCTTGACGGTGACCTTCTGCCCGTCGAGCTGTAAAAGCTGTTCCGTGTCAAGTTGTCCTGCCAAAATAAAAGACAGTTCACAAATTCCGTGCGCGTGAGCTGTCTCGATAATTTCAATGCCTGCAAGTCCTTTGAAGTCAATGCCCTCAACTTTTATGTCCGTAATCGTCATTGGAATTTAATCGTTCCTCCGAATGTGCAAGTCAAAAAGCTGTCTTTCGTCAAAGCCGGTGCGCCGCCAACGAAATAGTGCATGTCGCAACTTTTCCACGCCATGATTATTGCCGGGACGCACGGCGCGGGTCCCGCAGGCGTCGGCGGTATCAGTTTGCACGTCCCGAACGCCATAATGTTTGTCAACGGAATGTGGTCATTGGCGTTGAGTAGCGGCAGGTGCGTCTTGCAGGAAATTACGCCGTGGCTTATCGGACATTGTATCGGAATCGGCACCGGAGCCGTCGCGCCGCTGCATTTTATCATCGCCATCGCCGTCATGTATTCTTTGCTCATGGTATCGCCTCACTTCGTTCTGAATTCGCAAAACTTCTTCGTCAAGGTAAATTCTGTCAGCCACGGCAAGTTTCCTTTCAAGTCGGTTTGGAATTTCTGTAGGTCACAATCAGTTCCGCCGAACGGTCGGGCGTCGCCGCGTCGATTGAATCTTCATGATAAAGTTCGGTGTACGCGCCTTTGACAATGTTTTTGTTCACGTTGACAAGCGAACAATCCGAATTATTTTCCACGTAGACGCCGTTCGCGCTCGGACTGAAAACTATTCCCTGAAAATCTTTGGCGTCGAAGTCAATCCCGCAAATCTGCAGGACGGCGGTCAAATCAATCGGCTCGGCGGAACTCAAGCGGAACAGATTAAACGTTCGCGGCTCAATGTAATCTTTGTTCGGATTTTTCATCACGCTGACAATCAGCTCGCCTCTGTAGAAAAAATTTTTGTCGCGAATCGGCTTATCGGCAGTCAATGCGGGCGGCACAAGTTGTTTCAGCGTGATATTTTTTTTGGCGGGGAATTTTTGGCGCAACGTCCGCTTCCGAATGAGCAGATACGACAAAGTCAAAATCACCGCCACGCCCGCGACTGCCAAAATCCACGGCAAATAATTGCGTCCGCTCGGAACGGCAATTTGCGCGGAGTCTTCGCCGACGAAAATTATTCCCAAGTCCTCGAAAAAAATTTTCTCCAGCGAAACGTTGTCACCGACGTCCGCAAGCTCAACGCGAATCACGCCGTCGCTAATCGTGGAGCGGATAATTTTGCCGTCGACCTTCACGCGCAACGTCTTGTCGTCGAAAAAATCATCGTCGAAAATCATTTCCCGCGACACGTCGTCGTAAACGGGCGTAATCTCCAAAATGTTTTTCGCGATAACGGACGTCCGCAAATTCGTTTGCAAGGTGCCTTCGACTTCGGCGACGGCGTCAAGCGTCAAGCCCGTGCCCTGCGGATAATTTACGTCGAACTCGAACGTATTTGCCGACGGCGCGTTGAGTTTGAAAATCTTGACAAAATCTTCGTCGACGGCGTCGGAGCCGCTTTTAAGTTCCGCGCTGCCGGGATTTGACGACAGCAACGAAAACTGCAGACGTTTGGTCGGGAAAATCGGGAGCTCGCAGAAAATTTTTCCGTGCGTCACATTTCCCGTCGGCAACTCCATATGCGGCGCGCGGAAGGTGTCGAACATCAGCGTGCGGAGCGTCGTCATCAAGTCCAGATAATCGCCGGGCATTTCTTTTGCGTCGTGCGCGAAGGAATGATAATTTTGCGGCGCGCCAAAGTAACGCAACTTGACGACGTAAACCGGAATGCCCAGCCACTTTGCCTGTTGAAGACACGCGTTGAAATCCTCCCACGATTTGAGCGTGGCGGCGGGGTCGTTCAGCGCAATTTCGCCGTTCGATATGACGATTATGTTTCGTTCAATGCCGTAATCCAGCTTGAACATGTTAATCGCCGTCAAGAGAGCTTCGCCCGCGTTGCTTTCGCCCGAATAATCGAACTTGAACGCGTTTATCGGTGCGTCGCCAATTTTCGACAGCGGTCGGACGACAAGCGGCACGTCCTTGAAGGCGATAACGGCGACTTCGTCATCGGCGGAAAAATTTTCCATGCTCCAAGTCAAGCCGTCCTGAACGACGTGCAAAGGGTCGGACGCGTTCATTGATTGGCTCGTGTTGACCACGAAAATAAATTCTCTGCACTCGCCGACGGAAAAAATCGTACACGCGACGAAAATCAAAATCGCGCTTAAAACAAAACGGCAGTTCATAAAAATACCTCTCATTACAAGTTTCGAGTATCTTTATTGTAACACACAATCGCTCCCGCCGATACACCGCAAAGAAGAATATTCAATCAATCGTCAACGTCACGGGGCAATGGTCGCTACCGAAGATGTCGCTTTCAATCGTGGCGGCAGTTACGCGATTAACCAGCCGCTCCGAAATTAAAAAGTAGTCGATGCGCCAACCCGCATTCGTCAGCCGCGCCTTGCGAAGATAACTCCACCAAGTGTAAGCACCCGTCAACGTCGGATTGCGGCGGCGGAAAATGTCGACGAAGCCCGCGTTCAACAGCTCGGAAAATTTCGCACGCTCCTCGTCGCTGAATCCTGCGCTGTGATGATTCGTCGACGGATTTTTTAAATCAATCGGTTGGTGCGCGACGTTGAAGTCTCCGCAGACAATGACGGGCTTTTGACGGTCGAGTGCCTGCAGATACGCGCGGAAGGCGTCCTCCCAATTCATGCGCCGTTCAAGCCACTCCAGATTGTGCGAATTCGGAACGTACGCATTGACGAAAAAATATTCGCCAAAGTCAAGCGTGATTACGCGCCCTTCGCAGTCGAATTCGTCGACGCCGATACCATACGTTACGGCTTGCGGCTCCGTGCGCGAAAAAATTGCCGTGCCCGCGTAACCTTTGCGCTCGCCGTGATTCCAAAACTGCCTGTAGCCCGCAAGGTCGAGTATCGCCTCGCCCGACTGCATTTTGATTTCCTGCACGGCGAAGACGTCCGCGTCCAATGCGCCGAATGCCGGCATGAAGTCTTTTTTAAGCCGCGCGCGCAGTCCGTTGACGTTCCACGATGCAAATTTCATGAGCAACACTCCAATCAAAAATGACTTGCCTCCGACAAACGCTCTTCGGAAACAAGTCATTTTTTGTAGCAAGATGTTCGCAGTTTAACGTTTAGAGTTTCTTCACGTTTGCCGCCTGCGGACCGCGTTCGCCCTCGATTATGTCGAACGAAACTTCCTGACCTTCGTCGAGAGTTTTGTAGCCGTCACTTTGAATGGCCGAGAAATGAACGAAAACATCGTCGCCTTCTTCGCGTGCGATGAATCCGTAACCTTTTTCCGCGCTAAACCACTTTACCTTACCAACTGCCATGTTAAAACCTCCAAATCTAATTATCGCTCTGTTGCGCAAGCTTAGTCATTATAGACGCCCGAAATTTTTCTGTCAACCAACAAAATTAACATAGATACAAGTCGCAAATGTTATCGCAAAAATTTTTAGTGACGTTGCGGATTGTCGCCCGACGTGTAGATTGTCGCGGACGTTGCAGATTGTCGCCCGCCGCGCAGGTCGTCGCGGACGTAGCAGATTGTCGCCCGATGTGCAGTTCGTCGCGGACGTTGCAGATTTTGTCGCTCAATGTGCAGGTCGTCGCGAACGTTGCAGATTGTCGCTTAACGTGCAGATTACAAAAATTTTCTTTAGGGACGCCGCTTTACTTGCCGTTGCCGCTTTTGTATCATACGCGCATAAAATTCGGTGAGCTTATCAAATAAAATGGAGTAGACTTGCAATGGAGATGAGCATCAAAGACCAATTCGGGACGCGGCGGAATTTTGTCGCCGTAGCAATTTTTTTCGGCTTGAGCGCGTCGACGTGCTTTGCCGCCGCTGAAGAAGCCAACTCAATCACGAGCAATTTTCATTTCGCTACGGGCGTGAACATCTTCGACACGGGCAAATTCGTCACGCAACGCGAAAATATTTTTCTGACGGGCTCCGACGCGGTCGGAATTCGTATCGGCGGCGTGGAAAATTATTTGCGGATTCCGAGCGGCACGACGATTCAAACGAGCGGCGCGAACTCCAAAGGCGTGCTGATTCTTTACGGGCGCGACAATCGGTTACACGTCGTCGGCGAAATTTTTTCTGCGGGCACGGCTGTCGAATTCAACGCGGCGTCGGACGCCTTGGAGATTGCGGCGGATGATCCGTCGGTAAATTATTTCGACGTGAGCGGCACAATCAGCGGCGACAAACGCGCGGTTTATATCGGGAAAAATTCTTTCGTGCGCAACGTCAACGTCCACGCGGGCGCGAAAATTTCTGGCGACATCGTTTCGGATTGGAAACACCTCAACACGACGAAAATTACCCTCGCCGACAAAAAGGTCGCCATTCGTTACGACGGTCAACTTTACGACGCGACGCGCTACATTCCCGACTTGGTGACGCATTTGAATTTCAACGGCAATGTCAAATACGACGGGGACATTGTCGGCGCGGACAACATCAAAATTCACGTAAGGAGCGGCACGCTGAATTATTCGGGCACGGCGGACGTTGTAAGCGTCAACGTTCGCGAAGGCGCAAAACTTTTCGGCGGGAGTTTTTGGCTCAACGATATGACTTCCCGAATTGCGGCGGACTTCACGGACTCGACGACGGGCAAATTCATCAACCACGGCACAATCGGCGCGGGCTCTCCGAACACGAATTTAATCATCAACGGCGATTTAATTTCCGACGGCGTTCTGCAAAAAGTCAGCGGCGGCTCGGCGGGGATGATTATTGTGCACGGCTCGGCGAACGTCGACGGCTCAACCGTTACGACCGACAGCCTGTTGCCGAATGAAACTGCGACGGTTTTAATCGCCGACTCAATCAGCGGCAAAATCGCCAATCCCGCCGGCAAGCCCGTCCCGATTTCCGCCATGCTTAGTGCGACGGGTAAAATCGTCAACAACAAAATTACCGTCACGACGCACGCCGCCAACAATTACGATTATTTGAGCTCGTCGCAGGCAACAACTTTCGACGCAATGCAAAACATGTTCGATACGCTCGACACCGCTCAACGGGACGAAATGCGCACGCTGTACAATTTGGAGCCCGCCGCCGTTAAGCAGACCTTGACGCAAATCAGCTCGAACGACGCCGCGCAGATTATGAGCGTCGCGCAACAAAGTACCGCCGTCGACAAAATGATTTCCAATCGCATTATGACGGTCTTCGCGCCCGAATACGTCGATGTGAGCGTCGGACCGATGAATTTTGCGGACGACGACTCCGACTCCGTCAAAGTCAACGTCAAAGTTCCGACGCGGCATGAAAATAATTTCTGGCTCAACTACTCCAAAAACTGGGGCAACCTGCGCGGCGGCACGGATTATCACGGCAGCGTTATCGTCGGCGGCTACGACAGACCGTTCGGCTCGAATTGGCGCGCGGGATTTTTCGCGACGTATGGCACAATCGGCTACGGCGCGGACTCTTCGCGGGCGACGGTTTACGATACTCGGCTCGGACTTTACGCGGGCAGTCACAGTCGCTACGGGGATGTTTATCTTTACGTCAACGGCGGGCAGTTGCGAAATTCCCTGCACCGCGGAATTCCCCGGCTCGGACTGTCGACGAACGCCAACTACAAAAGCCGAATCGTTGAGCTCGGCGGCGAATACAAATACGACCTTCAGCCGCGCAGAATTTGGCACGTCAGCCCGTATGTGAACGTTCAGGCGTCGTATCTGCACCAGAGCGGCTACGAAGAGCACGGCGCGGGCATTTACAATCAGCACGTCGACGCGGCGAACAATACCTACTTCGCGGCGCAGGTCGGACTTGATTTGAAACGCTACAGCCGCACGGGAATGTTCGGAATGCGTTTCGGCGTCAAGCACGGCTTTACGGGCGCGGATCCCGATTTGCGAATCAGCTACGAAGGCGACGGCTCGCGCAGTTATCATCTTCGAGAGCGGCGCGACAAAACTCATTTCGTCTTCGGACTGCGCGGGGAAAACGAATTTGCGCGCGGCTGGTTTGCGGGCGGAGAAGCTGAACTTCAGCTCGGCGAAAACGACCGCGACGTTACGGCATCTTTAATGTTGCGGCGCACGTGGTGATTTTGGAAGGAGTGACCTTGATGGCAGACCCTGCGAAAATTTTTATCGTGGAGGACGAGCGACCGATTGCCCGCCTGCTCCAACTGACACTTGAGCGCGAAGGTTTCAAGACTGCAACGGAACCTAACGGACGACGCGCTTACGAACGAATCCTGCAGGAAAAATACGACCTTGTTTTACTCGACGTGATGTTGCCCGAAATGGACGGCATGGAAATTTGCAAACGTGTCCGCGAAGTCAGCGACGTGCCGATAATCATGCTGACGGCGCGTGACGAAGTTCGCGACAAAGTCGAAGGTCTCGACCTCGGCGCGGATGATTACATGACAAAACCTTTCGCGGCGGAAGAATTGCTTGCCCGAATTCGCGGAGTGATTCGTCGGCACACGGAGCGACTGCGCGGCGTCGAAGAAACGCGCTACGTCGTCAAAAACATGATTATTTACCCCGAACGCTACGAAGTCACCGTTAGAGGCGAGCCCGTCACGTTGACGCACAAGGAATACGAATTGCTCAAGTATCTTGTCGAAAACAAGCGCAACGTCCTAAGCCGCGACCAAATTTTGCAGACGGTGTGGGGCTACGACTATATCGGCGATACAAACGTCGTCGACGTGTACATCAGCTATCTGCGCTCAAAAATCGATGACAAATTCGGCGAAAAATATATTTACACGACCAGAGGCGTCGGCTATGCGATTAGGGATTAAATCTGCGCGGACGCGGCGGGCGTCGGAAAGTTTCAGTCGACAACAGCGATTCGTCAACGACGTGTCTCACGAACTGCGGACGCCGCTTACGGTCATACGGGGCTACGCGGACATTTTGGAACGCTACGGCGCGGCAGACCCCGAACTTTTCCGAGAAGCCGTCACGTCGATAAAAAATTCCGCGCAGAATATGCAAAACCTCGTCGAAAATTTATTGTTCCTTGCCCGCGCACAACACGGCAATCAGCCGCTGACGAAGGTGCCGATTAACTTGGACGAGTTGCTGAAAAAATTCGTGGAAGCTTACCGTTCGCCGCGCGTTCACATAACGAAGCTTGCCCCGTGCAAAATTTCTGCGGACGCGGAATTTCTCAAGAAGATGTTCGCCGCATTCCTCGACAACGCCCTGCGCTACAGCCCGCCCGATAAGCCCGTGACGTTGGAGCTGACGACTGCGGCTGATTCGGCGACGTTGAAGTTTATCGACTGCGGCGTCGGCATTCCTAAGGAAGATCGCGAAAAAATTTTCGACCCGTTCTATCGTGCTGACAAGGCGCGCACAAAAATTTCCGTCGGCGAAAATTCCGTCGGACTCGGCTTGAGCGTCGCGAAGTGGATTGCCGACCGCCACGCCATAAAAATTTCTGTGAGTTCTATTGCGGGCGCAGGCTCGACTTTCGCGCTGACGATACCGACAATTTAAAACAGCCCCGTCAAAATTCGGCGGGGCAAATTTTTTTTCGCGCGGAACATGCCGACGAATTTAAAACGTCCCGTCGACTGCGCGGGCAATTTTTTTGCGCAAGCTTGATATTTGAAGGCAATTCTAATAAAATTTTCGCGTGTACAGCTTAAAACCGACAAGCGAGGTTTGAACGTCATGGAAGATAAAAATCCTGCAACAAATACAAACGACCGCCGCACGGTCTCCGTCGCGATTGTCGGCGGCGCGATAATTGCCGCGTTGCTGATTCTGTCGACGCTGTGGATAAATCGCAGTGAGCAGAGCGGCACGAGTGAGGCAGTCCACTCCGTGAGCGAACTTTATCTGCGCGAACTGACCGATCGCCGCGAACAAGTCATCGCCGCACGAATCAACGTCCATATCGGCAACATTCAATCCGCGCTGAAAATTTTGACGCCCGCCGATTTGCAAAGCGTCGAAACTTTGAGCACGTTCCTCGGCAAAATGAAAATCTTCTGCGGCGTCGACCAATTCGCAATGACAAATGCCGACGGAGTCATCTTCACGCCCGAAGGCGTCGCGCCGAATCCCGACGAATATTTTTTTGCGGCAAACATGATTGCCGAGCCGAAAATTTTTACTTACGACCTGTCCGCGCCCGATAAGACCGTCGCAGTCGCCGTGCCCGTCGAAAACGTGACCTTCCAAGGCGTGCGAATCAAGAACTGCTTTATCCGTATGAAGATGTCGAAATTTTTGGAAGGCATCCTCGTGCACACCACTGCCGCCGAAATGACGTTCTTCAACCTGTACTACACCAGCGGCGAATCTTTGACGGACGCGGTGCTGGGCAGTCTCGACAGCGGCACGAATCTTATCGGCGCGTTGAACGTCGCGGAATTCGACAGCGGCTACAGCAAGGAGCAAGTCGCCTTCGACTTTGAAAATTCTCGCGGCGGTATGGCGTCGTTCACTTATCGCGGCGTCAAGGAAATGCTGTACTATCGCCCCGTGAAACATACGGGTTGGCTGTTGACGTATCTGATTCGCGAAGGGCAAATCGAAGACGAAATTTCCGCCGTAAGTTCTTCCATGCGGCAACGGTCGCTGTTGCAAGTCGGATTGACGGTTTTGGCAATGATAATCGTCTTCGCGCTGATAATCACGCAAGCTCGCAAAAATACGCAACTCATGCACCAAAAAAATCTTGCCGACACCGAAAACCGCGTCAAACGTGAGGAGATGGAGGAGAAACTTCGCCTGCAGACAAAACTTTTGAGCGAGGAGCGTCGGCGTCGTCGGCAAAGCGAAATGATTCAGGCGTTGACGGCGGATTATCGGCTTGTCTATCACTTGAATCTTGATTCGGACGAGGCTGTTTGCTATCGTGTCGCGCCGGAGCTCGGTGCACAGCTCAACCGCAAGCAAAGTGACGTCGTGCGCTTCCAGGCGGCAATGAAACATTACATCAACGAATTTGTCACGCCGAACGATCGCGACGAGCTTTGGGAGTTTATTCAGCCCGAAAATTTGCGCGCGCGACTTGCCGCCGTCGACGACGAAATAATTTCCCACCGCTACAAAATGATTCGCTACGGCGAAGAACATTACATGATGTTGCGCGTGGCGAAGATTGACGAGGGACTGCACGCGGTAGGCGTCGGCTTCTCGAACGTCGACGAACAGACGCGCGAATCGCTTGCCCGCAATCAGGAGCTCGCGGAGGCTTTGGCACAAGCTCAACACGCCAACGCGTCGAAAACCGTTTTCCTGTCGAACATGAGCCACGACATTCGCACGCCGATGAACGCGATTATCGGCTTTACGAATCTTGCCCTGCGCCACTTCGACAACCGCAATCAAGTCCGCGATTCGCTCGAAAAAGTTTTGACTTCCAGCAACCACCTGCTCGGACTGATTAACGATATTCTCGACATGAGCCGCATTGAGAGCGGGCGCGTCGAAGTCGCCGAACAAGAATGCAACCTGTCCGACTTAATTCACAACTTGATTCACATAATTCAGCCGCAAATCACCGCAAAGCAACAGAAATTTCACATCGACGCGTTCAAAGTTCGCAATGAGGACGTTTACGCCGACCAGCTCAAAGTTAATCAGGTGCTGATAAATATTTTGAGCAACGCCGTCAAATACACGCCGTCGACGGGCTCAATTTTCTTCCGCATATCGCAATACGAATCCGATATCCCCGGCTGCGCGAAGTACGAATTCCGCATCAAGGACAACGGTCTCGGCATGAGCAAAGAATTTCTTAAGCACGTGTTCGACGCCTTTGAGCGCGAAGAAACTTCCACGAAGAGCGGCATACAGGGCACGGGTCTCGGCATGTCAATCACCAAGAAGATGGTTGAGCTTATGGGCGGCGACATCACCGTTGAGAGCGAAAAGGATAAGGGCAGCGAATTCACCGTGACGCTCGACCTTAAACTTCAGCACAACGTCAAGCAGGTTGCGATTCAGGAGCTCAAAAATTTGCGCGCGCTCGTTGTCGACGACGACTTCAACACGTGCGAATCCGTGACGACGATGCTCAAGCAAATGGGTATGCGTTCGGAGTGGACGACTTCCCCGCGCGAAGCCGTCTTCCGCGCAGGACGTGCACTCGATGATGACCCGTTCAGCGCGTATATCGTCGATTGGCTCATGCCCGACCAAAACGGCATTGAGACAGTCCGCCAAATTCGCCGCGTCGTCGGAGAGACTGCGCCCGTGATAATTTTGACGGCTTACGATTATTCCGACATTGAGCAGGAAGCGCGTGCGGCGGGCGTTACGACGTTTTGCACGAAGCCGCTGTTCATGAGCGACCTTAAAAATGCGTTGGCGCGTGCGATTGGCGGGCAGGACGATTCAGCCGGTAAACACGACGATTTATCCGCGACGGACTTCAGCGGCAGACGCGTCCTGCTCGTTGAGGACATTGAAGTTAATCGCGAAATTGCAATGGCGGTTTTGACGGAAATTGGTTTGGAAGTCGACGACGCCGACGACGGGACTGTTGCCGTGCAAAAGTTCAAGGACTCGCCGCCGAATCACTACGACATAATTTTAATGGATGTGCAGATGCCGACGATGAACGGCTACGACGCGACACGCAATATCCGCGCCTTGAATCGCCGCGACTCCAAAACCGTGCCGATTGTCGCAATGACTGCCAACGCCTTCGAGGAGGACAAGGAAAACGCCCTTAACGCCGGCATGAACGACCACCTTGCCAAGCCGCTCGACATTCCCAAGCTGATTGAGACGTTGCACAAGTACTTGAAGTGAGGCGATAATTTTGTACGTGGCGCGAGTTTTACTTTGCGGCAGTATGAAAAATTTTTCGGACGATATGCGCAGTCGCGTGCAGATTGTCGGGCGGATTAAGTTCGTCGGCGCGGCGGAGCGCGGTGAATTCGTCGTGCCCGCAAACAATACGGCGGCTGACAAATTCACGCTCAAAGACGGCGACTTTAAAATTTTCGTCGACGGCGCGGAAATTTCCGTTGACAATCTGCGCGGGGTGCTCGACGGTTCGGCGGATTATATCGCCTTCACGAGCCGCGACGAATTTTTACTGCGCTTCCGCGAACTGTACGCGCTCAAGCTGATTGACCGTGCCCTGCCGCTGACGACGATACTGACTTACGCGGCGGAAGGCTTTTTCGCGCTCAATAATGCCGCGCAGGTTTTCAATCTGATTCACGCGATAAACATGCCGCGAACGCTCGATGTCGACGGTTACTTTGCCGCGAACGATTTCCACATGTTCCCCGACAGCGGCTCGCGGATTGAAGGCGTCGTCGACGGCGTGACTTTCCCCGCGATTGAAAATTTCTACGGGCGGATTTATCGCACGCTCGACGATTGCAAGTTCAGATTTTTTGACGCGGTGCTGTTGACTGCCGAACGTTCGCCCGCAGAATTTATCGACGCGCTGATTGCGACGGAGGCTTTGTCCGACAACGTGCTGACCTTCGTGCGACGCGGCTCGCCGCTTGAAAGTTGGCTTGCGGCTCACGGCGACGCCTTCCGAAAAATTTCCGCGTATCCCGCCGTCAATGGCAGTTGGCTGTTGCTCAATAAGCGCACGTCCGCCGACTTCGCCTGCTACGTCGTCACGCACAAGGACGCGCAACTTCCCGCGCTCCCCGACGGCTACCGAATCATTCACGCGGGACACGCTCAAGCGACGCAAACTTTCGGCGACGTGGTTGATGATTCGGGCGACAACATCAGCCGCCTGAATTTGTATCTGAACGAGATAACCGCGCTTTATTGGATTTGGAAACATACGCGCCACGCGTTTATCGGATTCGTGCACTACCGCCGATTCTTCACCGCGAAAACTGCGACAACCTTCAGCGTCGACGACCTGTTGACGGCGGACGAGGCGCGTGAAATTTTGCGCGAACACGACATCATCGTCGACGGGTGCAAATTCGGCTACATTCCCCTGCGCGATTGGAAGGCAATGTTGAGCACGCGACCGCTTGCCGAACACGTCATCGCCACCGTCCGAAAATATATCGCCGCCCGTCAGCCCGAATACCTTGCCGCTTACGACCGAGTCAATGACGGCTTCGGCACCTTCTGCTACGAAATTTTTGTGACGCGGCGGAAAATCTTCGACGCTTACTGCGCGTGGCTGTTCGATTTCATTGTCGACGCGACCGAAGAAATTTTGGCGACGACCGACATTGCCGCTTCCGACGACCCGCGCACCTATCGCGCCGTGAGTTTTTTGGCGGAACATCTGCTTGGCGTGTGGCTGATTAAAAATCGTCTGCGCATAAAAACTTTGCCGCTCATGTTCCGCGACGTTTGAGGAGGAAATTTTTCATGGACGTATCAAAGCTCAACGGCAGGCAGTTCGCAAACAACGAAGCACTTACGGACGCGCTCAAGCAACTTTACATTGACGACCGTAACGAATACACGCGACAGCGCGGGAATTCGCCGCAGTTCCCGATTAACGACAATGACCAGTGGATTATTTTGACCGAATGCATAGAAGAGGCGGGCGACACGGGCGATTATTTTTTTCAGGATATGTGGGCGGCGCGTGAAATTTATCGCTCGAACGTCAAGCACGTTTACGATATCGGCTCGCGGCTGGACGGCTACATTGCGCATCTTTTGGCAATGGAAGTTCACGTTACGTTGCTGGACATTCGACCCTTACCGCACAAAATTGAGGGTGTCGACTTCATTCAGACTGACGCGATGAATTTGGACAACATCCCCGACGAATCAATCGAAACGCTGTCGTCGTTATGTGCGATTGAACATTTCGGACTCGGACGTTACGGCGACCCGATTAACTACGACGGCTGGCGCAAAGCTCTGCGTGCCGGTAAGCGCAAACTTAAAATCGGCGGCACATTTTACATGTCCGTTCCCGTCGGCAGCGTGGAGCGCGTGCAATTCAATGCGCACAGAATTTTTCACCCGATGACGATTGTCAACGAGATGACGCCCGAACTGATTCTGCACGAGTTCAGCGTTATCGACGTGCCCAACTCAAAAATCGTCACGGTCTTCAAAGGCGGCGATATTTCCGCTGTTGAGCGCGTGACGAAAAATTTGGGCAACTTTCGGACGGGACTGTTCACGTTCAAAAAAATCGCTCAAGTGAGGTGATTTGATGGCTGACGTTCAAAAGCGCGAACTCGGCGACAGAAAACGATTTTGGACGAGCGACATGGAGGCGATTATCGCGATAATGGTCGTGCTGTTGATTTTGGGCACGATCAACGTCTTCAGCTCCAGTTTCATTTTTGCGGAGGCGGAATTCGATTCGCCTTACTTTTTTTTGAAACGCCACGTAATAAACATCGTGGTCGGACTGTTTGCGTTCGGAGTGTGTTTCCATTTCGATTATCACGTTTGGCGACGGTGGATTGTCGGGATATTGTTCGTGACGTTCGCCGCGCTGATTGCCGTGCTGATTTTCGGACCCGTCGTCAACGGCGCGCGCCGCTGGTTGCCGCTGGTCGTGTTTCAATTTCAGCCGGCGGAAATGGCAAAGCTCGTGTCAATCATGATTGCGGCGTCGTACATTGCCCTGCAAGTCAAGCGTGCGCGGGAGCTGGAGCTGTTCACGGTGCAAATGGGCATAATCGCGGCGATTGCGGGCTTGACGGAGCTGGAGCCGGATTTGGGCACGGCGACGATAATTTTCGGCATACCGCTTGCAATGCTTATCGTGGCGGGCTTGCGGCGTGAACGCGTCTTGCAACTTTTGCTTATGGGCGTCGTCGGCGCGGCAGTAATGATTTTCCGTGAGCCGTACCGATTGGAGCGACTGAAGATAACTTACGACCCGTGGTCCGACGCGCAAAATTACGGCTATCAAACGGTGCAATC
>JADEZP010000109.1 GCA_015206805.1 Quinella sp. 1Q7
GCAGAGTCTTGATATACAAGGCTTCTCGGAATGTGCGGAAGATACGAAATCTGCTTTAATCGAACTTCTAAGCCGTGGGTCGCGTGTTCGAGTCACGCCGGGCGCGCCATATGAAATCAACAAAGTCCCGTCAAACGACGGGGCTTTTTCCATTTTGTGGGGCATTAGCTGAAAAAATCTATGGAAAAGATAGTAAAAGCAAAATTAATTTTACCGAATATGAGCATTCATTCGTCGTCGAGTGCGTATTCGGCATAACGAACATCAACTTGAACGCTGCGACGTTCTTCAGCGTCAACGACTTTTTCGGCGCGTCTTTTAATTGCGGCGACAAATTCTTTGCTTTGAGTAATTTCCGCCACGTCCTCGAAAACTTCGCCAATCCAACAGAAAGTATCATCGTCGCATTCGTTCTCGATAAAGTTAATCGTCTGCGCCATGTCGCCTAAACTCTTTTACCGTCGGGAACGTGACGATTTCTTTTCAATCCTGCAACATGTTCACCTGCACGACGAATATCTTTAGGCGACCACGACGCAGGAAACCATGATTGTCCGGTTCCAGTACGTTTTCTTCCGTCTTTATGGTCAGGAATGTTGCCAACGCGAACGCCGTTAGGATAAGTTTTGACGATAATGTACTCTATGCCGTACTTGTCAAGCAAGAGCATTCCTTTTTGCCCGTGCCCGCCGCTTTTCAAACGAAGGCGATCCCTTCTTCGCATTGGTTGTGTAAATTCCCTTTCGATTGAGTGAACGAGCGCAAAATCGCTGACCGTGCGAGCACTTCCATGAGTATTGAGACAAAGACCCGTTTTACTTGTGCCCATTTATCCGACCTTCTTTCTGACTTGCGAAGTCCAATCGAGATAATGGACGAAATTTGTCTTGCACATATGGCTTCCAGCCCTTCGCGGAAATAATATTTGTTTTCTTTACTTTGTACGCAACCGTATGTGCCGATAGATATAATAGATTTTTTCGGTGCGCCCAAGAAAGCAAATTTTTCCGTCAAACAGACTTTCTCGCCATTTTCCAAAAGAAATTCTGTTGAGTAGCTGCGCTCGTCGCCCCAACGAACGTTTGTAATGACATATGCGCCGTTTTTTTGCAGGCAATGACCGATTGCTCTGTTGCGATAAACATTTGCCATTTGCACAAGCAACGATTTTCTTGCGGTTTTTAAATCGAAAATCATTGCGTCATCTTTATCGGCATAAATCCCGTCTGCTCGGTAGTTATAGTTTCCTAAATCCCAATTCATCATTTGAGAAATTATTTGCTGTAGCTCGCGATTATTAACGCGCTTTGTTCTTTGCAAGTGAAATACGACGTTACCGTTAAAATTTATTCCGTTGTTTGTGACAGATATAAACGAACTTCCCGACAAAACAGGTATTTTTGTAAATCAATCCTTTGTCAACGCCTCGTACAGTTTCATCAGCGCGGCGACGATAGCTGATTCGTCGTCCAAAAAATTTTCAAAGCCGTATGCTCTAGCGACCGCAAGGTCGTTTTTTTTGTGGGCGTCGCGTAAATCGCGCGGCATGGTCAATTCGTCGTAGAGGTCGGCAAGCGTCGCGTCGGAATATTTGCTCCGAACGTCAAGAATTTTTTGCGCCGCAGTCTCAATCGCCGCACGTTGCTTATCGCTCACTTCAAGCCACGGAAAATTGTAATAAACCGCCGGCGAATATCGATAACTCATGCCCAATCGCCCCGCAGTCACGCGCATCCACGCATTGTGAATTGAACTGGTCAGCACGCCGAAAAGATACAACGTCGCGTCGCAGGTTATGTAAATCATTTCGTTGGCAATAACGTCGGGCGTCATGAAGTCAATCGGAATATATTTGCGACGTTCGCCGCTTACACGTGGCACCGCCAAAAAATTTGTCGTCGGCTGTCGAATCTGCGTAAAAATCGCGGGAGTTTCGGCGGCGCGTCGGACGGAGGCTGTCTTACTCTTCAAGCGGAAGTCGCGGACTTGCTCAAGGCGTTTCATCACGAGCGGCATATGGCGCAATTCATTGGGCGGACAATCGACTAGCCACAGACAGTAGCGCAACTTGCCGTTGATAAATTCTTCGCCGCCGACATATTGACGAATCCACTTCGCGGCGACAGATTCACGTTTGATAAGTTCGTCGCGTTCGTCGGGCGACAAAATTAAACTCGGCGCGTCGGGACGACTGCCCTGCGTCATTTTCGGGAAGCCGTGCGGAGGTTGACCGCGATTCTCGATAAAAACGTTCGGCGCGTCCAAAAGATACGCGTTGATGTTTTGCGCGTTGATAATTTTGTCGCCGTCGAAAATTTTCTTGACGGGCGCGGCGAAGTTCGCGAATCCGATAACGACGCAATGAACCGCCGCCATATGAAAAGATTCGCTCGTCCACTTGAACGGGCGGTGCGCGAAATTAATCACGACGCCCTTGCCGAAAAGATATTCCCACATGACGCGGACGCTTTCGCCCTGCACGATAGAATTTGTCGCGACGAACGCGCAAGCGGTTTTCGTGCCCGCAATAAAATCGGCGGCTTTGCTGTACCACGCGGCGACGTAGTCAAGTTTGCCGTGTTTTGCGTTGTCGGGGAAGGCAAGCGTCATATCTTCGACCTGCGCGGGCGTGCGCCATTGATGCCCGACAAAGGGCGGGTTGCCGATTAAATAGTCGACGGCGGGCGCAAAATTTTTCCAGTCGACGCGCAGGGCATTCGCCTCCAAAATGTTGGCGTAAGTTTTGAGCGGGAACAGCTCCAAGCTTTTGTGGACAATGGCTTCAGTTTCGCGCTTCATCATGAGTTCGGCAATCCAAAGCGCAGTTTGCGCGACGGTCACGGCGAAATTGTTCAGCTCAATGCCGTAAAAATTTCGGATTGAAACTTTAATCGGGTCGTCGAGGTCTCCGAGCGTGATTTGCGTGCCGAAGAGTTCCTTGAGAATTTCGTTTTCGAGTCGGCGCAGTTGAATGTAAGTTTCGGTCAGAAAGTTACCGCTGCCGCAAGCCGGGTCTAAAAATTTCAGCGCGGCAATTTTATCCTGCAACGCCAAAAGATTTTTACGACGGTTGCGCACGGCTTGTTTGACGGCGGCGAATTCGGCGCGCAGGTCGTCCATAAACAGCGGGTCGATAACCTTGTGGATATTCGCGGTTGATGTGTAATGCATGCCGCCGCCGCGTCGAACGTCGGGATTGAGCGTCGATTCAAAAACCGTGCCGAAAATCGCGGGCGAAATTTGCAACCAATCGAAATTTGAGCTGGCGTCGTCGAGCAGAAGATTTTTAATTTCGGGCGTGAAGTTCGGGAAGTCGATATCGTCCTTGAACAGCCCGCCGTCGACGTAAGGAAATTTTTTGAGCGTGTCGTCGAGGTACGGACTGCGATTTTCCGTCGGCGTGTCGAGGATTTTGAACAGCTCCAGCAAATCTTGGCGGATATTCCTTGCGCCGCGAAGGTAGTCCCGAAAAATTTTGTGCTTGCCGAAAATATCGATACTCTCGGCATACAGGCAGAATACCAGCCGCACGCACAGCTTGTTTAGGTCGGACAACGCGGTCGGCGTTTGAATTTTGAGTTCGCCGCTCAGTCCGTCATAGATTTTGGCGACAATTTCACCCGCCTGAATTGACAGTTCGCGTTCGATGTGAAGTTTATTTTTCGTCGCGTCAATCAGAAACTCCAGCGCGTGAAAATTTTCGGGCAGGTCGTTCAGCGCAATTTTCAGCGGCTCACGTTCGGGATAACGTTTATCCATGTCGAAGACGCGGAATTCGCGGAAATTGCAAGTAATAATCCAACGAGCCTTGCGCGAAAATTCCAGCGCGTCGTTGTAGCGTTTCGCCTGCAGAAAAATTTCTTCGTCGTCGAGATTTACGGTTGAACTTTTCTGTTCGATTAAAACTTTTGTCGAATCAATCAGCGCGTCGATAAATCCGTGCGGAATCGGGACTTCAAAGCTGATAAAAGTTTCCGGTTCAGAAATATTGAACACATCACGGAGCAAAAAAAGCCAAAAAGGTTGCGCCTCGCCCTTTTCGTAGCCGTGTCTTGACCAGTGCGCGACAAAATTTTTTACGGCAAGTTTCCGTTCAAGCTCACGCATTGCACATCACCGGATTTTTTCGGAAATTATAACGGCACTGTGTCAGCAATTCAAGATTTTTTACACGACCGGAGATGCGGCGGTAAATCGCGTCTGCACCGAAGGCAAAATAACTCGCTTGCATTCAAAAAATTTTTATGTAAAATATACACGGAAGTTCAGTAGGTATACAATAATTTTGTGATGAAAAACATTTTCATTACACGGAAAGAGAGAAGGTACTATGGCACAAGTTATCAAACAAACAAACGCCACCATGCTTTTTGAGGAAATCAACCCCGAAAAGCTGGATTTGCTCACGTTGATCGGCGACGTCAAAGGTTTGGACAGCTTGTCCGACGAAAAAATCAAGGAAATTCTGGATACTCTCTGCGTCAAAAGTTTCGACGAGTTTATCGACAAGTTTGAGCCCGTGGTTTATTCGTTCTACAACGCGAACAACCAGAAGGTTATGTACACGCTCAAGAAGCCGGAATCCATTCCCGACGACCTTTTGACGGAAATTCATCTCAATCTGCAGAACGACTTCCTGAAAATGCTGTTGACGCTCATCGACGCGAAACGTTCGCAAGGCTTGCTCAATGTCGATTTCAAATTCGAGAACCTCACGGATTTAATTTCGCCGCACAAAATTATCGAAGACATCAAGCAGAACCGCAAAGAGTTGCGCTACGTCTATTCCCAATACGTTCAGCTGGAAGACGAGGATCCGAAAAAATTGGATCTCGGCGACAAACTCAACGTCATGATGGAAGAGGCAAGCACGAACTACAACAACGTTATGGCAATGCTTCCTTTGGCTATCGAAGACATCAAGACGCGGCTCCTTTTGTCAAGCGGCGGCGGCGGTAAGGACGCGACTCCGCTTGCACTCGGCGTGCTGACAATGGGCGACGAAGGCGAACTTAAAGTCATCGAGGCTCCGAAAGCCGAATCGTCCACGGCACTTGTCACGCTCGACGACAAAATCAACGAAGGTCTTATCGAAGTTATCGGCGAGGATTATGAGGCACTCAACGAAGACAATCACAACGATTACGTCAAAGCTTTGGTCACGCGGACATTCTGCCCGTTGCCGTCGACCATGGTCAGCGAAGTTGACATTTCCAAGGAAATTGAAAACTACAACACTTATCTGCAGTTCTACAAAGACGCGAAAGACGATTTCATCAAGGTCGTTAAGCCGCTGATTGAAAAAATTCTGGGCGTGAAACTGTTCTTTGAGCAATATCCGTCGAAACTGCGCGGCATGAAACCGACCTTGCTCGTGACGAACATCAAGAGCGAAATGATTGCCAAGGCTCCGAACGTCCCGCGCCTCGTGACGTATCTCAACACGGTCAACGGCAAAAACAATTTCGACAACACAATCTGGTACGCCATCTTCCCGAACGTCGCCTTCGACGCGAAAGTTCAGACAAAATTGACGCGCCAACGCTTCAAAGGCAACATCGAAAAAGAGGATACCGACGTCAACACGATTGAGACTTTGACTCGGATTCTTGACGTGCTGAAAGATTTTCGCGTGCAATGTTTCTTCAGCTTCTCGTCCAACGAAAAGAACACCTTCAACGCAATGGCGACCGAGGGCATCGACAGGTACATCGACAAGACAATTCCGCTCACGAACAAGGCGTTCAGCGAATTTGCGATACCGTGCCTGCCGAATTTCACCGTCATTCCGAAAGACAAATCGGGCGTCGTGCTCGATACCAAGATGGAACTTAACGAAAACAATCTTGCCGAAATTTCCAAGGCTAAGCAGGACATCATGAAACTTTGGATTGACGGCGTGTACGTCGGCGCGGCTTACGTCGCGGCAGGTATCGTCGCGACTTATCAAGACCCCGAATATCTCAAGATGATTTTCCGCCGCAACGTCGACAACTCATTGCCGGGCGTGCGCTTCGACATTGAGGAGGGCGACAATTCCCTGCTGGTTTACACGACGCTTGCTAAGGAAATTACCGGCTTCACCAACCCGATTAAAACTGAAATTAACAAGAAAAGTTTTGGCTTCGTCTTCTCGTCGGAGAACGCGATTTACGGCGGCTTGCCGATAACCAACATCATGGTTTACAAGTCTCGCAACCTGCTTTACGACGAGGATCACGGCACCTACGAATCGATTTACAAGACGCAAGTCACGACGTATATCCAAAGACTTTTGCAGAATTTCTCCAACGACTTCAAGCAGGATAAAATCGGACGGTTCTTCAGCAGCAATCCGAATTCGCAACTTAGTCAGTGGCTCAACAAACGCGAATGTGTCAACGCCATTGTCGGAGTCGGCGACGATTTGAGCTACACGATTGACGAGGCGAACGGCATTTGCACGCTGAACATTGCCTTCAACGGCAACATCAAAAATCTTGAGATTGAAACCATCCGCACGACTTCAGCAAATCACGTTTAAAAGATTGAGGGATGAATTATGGGATTTCGCGTTAAAATCACGGGCGGCAAGGATGTCAGTTTCGACGAGGGTATCATTACCGCAGTCGATTACATTTCCGATACGCCCGATACCGCAAACGCTCGTTCCACCGATTTGGGCGTCATTTTGAACATCAAAGGTCGAATAAATTTTTCACTCGGCGCGGAACAGGAAGACTCCACCGTTGAGCTGGCGAATTGGGCGTTGATGCCGTCCGACCAAGCGGATTGCTATCGCAACGTTCAAGTTCAAGTCGTAAGCGGCGGGCAAATCGTCAGGCAATACACCTACCCGAATGCGTTCGTCATGGGCTACACCGAAAATCTTGACGACGACGAGGGCGTCGGCTCCTTCGAGATGCTCCTTAAGCAGAAAAAGGACTTGACCGCCAAAGTCGAGTTGAAAGGCAATTTCGCAGAATGAAAGTTGGTGATATAAATGGCTTTTGCTTTCAGTACCGACAACCCCAAAATCGAACTTGAAGAAACGAGCACGTCGCAAATCACGTTCAAGGTCGAGATACCGCAAGACAGTCGCGCCCGCACGAAAGATGTCGGCGTCACGATGATCGTCAAGGGTAAAATTTTGCCCGACACGTCCGACGCGGGCACTGCCGCCGACAGCACCGCCAAGCTTATGGAATGGTCGGTTGTTCCCGCCGAAAAGAAAGAGGCTTATCGCGCCGTCACCGTCAAAGTCAAAAGCGGCGGCATTGTCACGCGGCAATACGAACTTCCCAACGCGTTTATCGTCGACTATTTCGAGACCTTCGCGAACTCCGAGGGTATCGGCGAATTTACGCTCAAGCTCAAGCAGATGAAAAACAAATTGGCTGACGTTAAAGTTACCGGCGGCTTTTCTGAATAACGGATTGATTGTTAGGGACTAGGGACTTAGATTAGTTCCGGTCCCTAATTTTTATACGGAGAAGTTTACATGAATTACTACGAGATACTCGGCGTCGACAGGAACGTTACCGCCAAGGAGCTGAAACGCGCGTACAAGTCGTTGGCTCACAAATGGCACCCCGATTTGAATCCCGACAACGTTGCGGAAGCCGAACGGAAGATGGCGGAAATTAACGTCGCCTATTCCGTGCTGTCGGACGAAGTCGCCCGAATGGATTACGATAAAAAACTTGACGCCGAGTCAGCGAAGTCCGCACGCCAAAAAAAATCCTCCGCAGGTGCCGCGCCGAAAACTTCACGGCGGAAAACTACTGCGTCCGCTACAGGTGCCGACGCGTCCCATATCGACTTCAACAACATCAACAGCAGCTTTGAAAGTTTCTTCGGCTTCGACCCGAAGACTAAGACCGTCACCAACGAAGACAAATTGAACACTTTCACGCGAGACCGCAAGAAGAAAAATCCGCTCGACACCACGGATTTTTTTGAGCGGTTCATGGGTTTTAAAAAGTAATGTCACGATATAATTTGTACACGGCGTTAATCGGCGTCTTGAGCGTATTTTTTATGCTGACGATTGAACAGGGCAACCTTGCCGTCGAAAAGAAAATTTTTTTTGTCGCGGTCGGCTTGATGATTTTTGCTCACTCGACGTGGACTTTGTACCGCGCTTTGACTGCACGGACTGCCGCCGAAAAAATTTCCGAACGCCAACTGAATACGATAACGCAGATAACTTTGCTCAACGAAAGCGGCGACGGAATTTTTTCGTGGGAGCTGTACGGCAAAACGTCCGCAGTTATCGGCAAGGACGTCGGCGAAAATCTTGTCGACATCGACTTGAGCCGAAGTCCATACGCCGCAATGATTGACATTCAGCACGCGATTTTGAATTACGCGGACGGCAACTGGTACATCGAGGACTTGGGCAGCGCGAACGGCATTTCCGTAAAAAAATTCGACGACAACGAAATTTACCGCTTGAGTGCCTCCGAGCCGTGCAAGCTGGATTTCGGCGACGTGATTTTTATCGGCATGTGTCAACTCAAGCTGGAGTAACTCACCGGAAAGGAATTTTTCATGAACGGTTTAATACGCTGTCAGAACGGGCATTTGTTCAGCTCCCGCCGCTACGGCACGATTTGCCCTTATTGCAATTTGGAGACCGCGACGCAGGAAAAAAAATCCGTCGGCA
>JADEZP010000030.1 GCA_015206805.1 Quinella sp. 1Q7
GTCACAGCCTCAAGCGCAAGGTCAACAGTTCGTACAACAGTCACAGCCGCAAGCTCAAGGTCAGACGTTCACGACGCAGTCACAGCCGCAAACTCAAGGTCAACAGTTCGTACAACAATCACAGCCGCAAGCTCAAGGTCAGACGTTCTCGACGCAAAGTCAGCCGCAAGCGCAAGGTCAACAGTTCCCGACGCAATCACAGCCTCAAGCGCAAGGTCAACAGTTCCCGACGCAATCACAGTTCGGACAGCCGCAAATAATTCAGGGCACCTTCGCCGAGCGGCAACAAATCATGCGCGAGCAAATGAACGTCGCGAAAACCGAGCTGCTCCGCCAGCCGCTGCAGAATACGCCGCAGACGACCGACGCGCTGAAAGATTTGGCGCAATTCCTCATGCGCAACACCGACCTGCCGCCGCGTGATGCCGCAATGCTCCAAAATTTCGTGAACAATTCGCAGTCGATGATGCCCGAGACCGAGGCGCGTCACCTGCAAAATTTATTGCGGCTGTGTCAGCAGAATGTGCCGCTTACCGTTCAGCAAGCCGCCGTACAACAAAACCTTGCCGACCTGCCGCGACTGTGGGCGTTTATGCAACTGTGCGATATGGCACCGCTCCCGTCGAAGATGAATGCCCGTTCCTTCAAGCGCGCGGGCAAAGATGTCGCCGACTTCGCGACGGCAATGCGCAGTGCAATGAGCTCCGACAACACGACCGTCCAGAATCAACGCTCCTTCCAGATGATGATGCCGATTTACATTGGCGAGCGCGAGACGAGTTATCCGACATACTTGAGCGTTTACGACGAAAAATCCCGCGACGAATCGTCCGGCAAAGACAAAAAGGAAACTTGGCTCCGAATCTGCGTCTTGACCGACCACATCGGCGCGGCGGAATTGGTTTTCCGCATTTATGAGGGCAATCAAATTGACATGCGATTTTATTTTTCGCGACGGGATATTGCGCAAGAATTCAGCAATATTTACGTCGGGCAGTTGCGCAGGTCGTTGGACGCGTCGACGCTCAATGTCGGTGAAGTTCGCGTCGGCAGTGTCGGCGAGCGCATGGAGAGCGCGTAAATTTCCTCCGCAATCAAAAAATCCCCCGCGCAGTTGCGAGGGATTTTTTTGTGCGCCGCAGAAAATTTTTCAGACGAATCTGCAGACGTGGTCGACGGCGATATCCGAAAAGCCGTAAGCCTCCGCCTTGGTCAGCCGCCCGTTAAGCACGTCGTGAATTTTTTGCAACAGCATGTCGCCCGCGCCGCCGATTGTCAACGTGCCGTCGATTATGCCGCTCAAGTCCACGTCGATGTTGTCTTCCATCCACGCGAAAGTTTTAGCGTTGGCGGTGACTTTGAGCACGGGGACAATCGCGTTGCCCGTCGGAGTGCCGCGTCCCGTCGTGAAGATGACGGCGTTGCAACCTGCGGCGACCATGCTCGTGACGGAGGAAATGTCGTAGCCTGCCGTATCCATGACGATTGCGCCGCGTTTCGTCGGACGTTCGGCTTGATTGAGCACCTCGACAATCGGACGCGTGCCGCCCTTGCGAATACAGCCCAAACTTTTTTCGTCGATTGTCGACAAGCCGCCGTCCTTATTGCCGGGCGTCGGTTGACCTGCGCGACAATCTTGACCTGCCGCCTTGAGATGTGCCTCGTAAGCCGCGCAGATTTGAATTATTCGGTTGTGGAGTTCGGGCGTCGCCGCACGCTTGGCAAGGACGTGTTCGCCGCCGATCCATTCGATTGACTCACTCATCAACGTCGACGCGCCCAAATCGATAAGTTTGTCGCTAAGTTCGCCGACGGCGGGATTCGACGCGATACCCGACGTTGCGTCCGAGCCGCCGCATTCGATGCCGAGCAACAATTCCGATATGTCGAATTCTTCGCGCCGCTGAAGTGCCGCTTCCGCCGCAAGCTCACGCGCCGCACGTACCGCCCGTTCAATCGTTTTGAGTGTGCCGCCGACTTCCTGTATGCCGAACGACACGACGGGCTTACTTGTCATGCGTTGAATTTTTTCGCGCAACTTGGCGTGCGGAACAGTTTCGCAACCGAGCCCGATTATCACCACGCCGAAGACGTTCGGGTTGCACGCGAAGCCCGTCAAAATTTTCTGCGACATTTCGGTATTGGCGGCGACGTCCGAACAGCCCGTGTTGAAAATTATGTTGACGGCGCCGCGAACTTGACTTGCGACGATTCGCGCCGTCTCGGAGCCGCAAGCACACGTCGGCAAAATCAACACGTGGTTACGAATTCCCGCAAGACCTTCCGCACGCCGATAACCAAAAAAATTCATGAGCCCGCCTCCTCAAAGCAATTCGGCGTCGTAATCGCGGGGCACGCTGAAAATATTTTCGTGCGACACCCACGCGCCGCAGTCAATGTCCGACGACGCCTCACCGATAATTTCGCCGTACTTGAAAATTTTTTCGCCGCGAGCAATTTTTTTCAGCGCGACCTTGTGCCACGCGGGAATGTCCTCGACGCAAGGAATTTCGTCGCCGCCGAGAATTTTAATCGTGTCGCCGGCTTGAGCGGGGCTCGTGCATGTGGCAACGTTGTCACGGCTGTCAAGCAAAATTGCGTTCGTCACGACGCATCGCCTCCCGCAAGCTTGAACAAATCCGCGACGGTCTGCGCGGACTTTATGGCGTCGGGTGCCACGTGGCGATTGAGCGTCGCGTTGCACATTGAGTAAAACGACACTTGGCTTAGCGAATCCCAATCCGCAACGTCCGCAAGGCGTGTCGACATGTTGAGCGCGGCGGACGTGTCCATCAGCTCCGCGAGCCGCTTGATAAATTCATCTGCTGTCATAAAAATTTCCTCCAAAAATTTTGGCGTTGCGCCGTCTGAACTTTTGAACTGAATTTTGTGTTTAGGATCTACTTTTTCTTTGTTCGCCCAAAGAAAAAGTAGCAAAAAGAAAGTGCGCCTCGCGGGGGCGGATACCGCTCAATGACCGCGACGTTGAGCCTGCCCGTAACTAATCGTGCCGCCTGTCGTCGCATCACGCGACGAGCGGCGGCGGCCGCACATCCCTGTGCGGCCACAACCGTCGCGGGCGTGTGATTTGTCGTGTCGAATCAAATTTCGATTGCGGGGTTGCCGAAAACCGTCGCGCCCGCACGAACTTTTTTCAGCACGACAGCACCTGCACCGACCGTTGCGCCGTCGCCGACTGTTGCTTTCGGCAGGAGAACTGCGCCGCTGCCGATAAAAACTTCCGCGCCGAGCCGACACTTGCCCGAAATGACCGCGTGCGGCATTATGCAGGAACAGTCGCCGATTTGCGCGTCGTGCCCGATTATCGTTTGCGCGTTCGTCGCCACGAAGTCGCCGAGTTGAGCGCGGTCGCCGATGTCCGTATGCGGAGCGATTATCACGCCGCGTCCGAGTTGCGCCGTCGGCATGATGTAAGCGTGCGTGCTGATTATGTTGATGAATTTTCCGCCGCGCGACAAAATTTTTTCCGCAAGATGCCGCCGAGCCGTGGGCGTACCGACTGCGCAGGTAAACACGTCGTCCGCGCAGATGTCGTAGCCGTCAACGTCGCCGAGCACCGGCGCGGGCAACAGCGCGTATTCAGCCGCCGCAAGCTTGATGTCGCCGTCGAGGAAGCCTTTTATCCGCCAATCGACGCCGAAGCCGTGAGCCTGCTTTGCGTGCCAAAAAACTTCGCGGGCAAATCCGCCGACGCCGATTATTATCAAATTTTTCATCGCGTCATCTCCTTGCGGAAAGTGTATCATAAAAAATTTTCGGCGCAACTTGCGAAGTCCACCGCCCGTGATAAAATTTCTGCACATGCAAAGGAGGTAACGTCCATGAAAAAATTTTTGACGGTGCTCGCGGCGATTGTATTGCTCGCGTCGAGTGCCGAAGCTCACGACTTGACATTTAATCCAAGCGGCGGCGTCGAACGGACTTTGACTTGCAACGGTCGCGCCGTCACGTTCATTGCTTACGAAAATATTTTTTACGTCGCAAAGCCCGTCGGCGACCTGCAAAAGTTGAGCGTCTACATTCCCGCCGAATATCTGCGCGGCGAAACGATTAACGGCTACAGCGCGAAAACTGCGCCGATTTTTTTGCCCAACGGTGTCGGCGGATTCATGCCCGGGAAAATTCTTGCGCCCGCCGATAACGACCGTATGACGGGCGGCGCAAATGCCTCGCTCGTCGCGTTGAGTCGCGGACTCGTCGTCGTGAGCCCCGCCATTCGCGGACGCACTGACCAAATCGGCGGCGCGTATGTCGGCAAAGCTCCCGCGTTCATCGTCGATTACAAGGCGGCAGTTCGTTGGATTCGTTTCAACCGCGACAAACTTCCTGCGGGCGACGTCGAAAAAATCATCAGCAACGGCACAAGCGCGGGCGGCGCGTTATCGGCACTGCTCGGCGCGACGGGCAATGCTCCCGAATATCAGCCGTACCTCGACGCGATTGGCGCGGCTGACGAACGCGACGACATCTTTGCCGCAAGCGTCTACTGCCCGATAACAAACCTTGAGCACGCCGACGCCGCCTACGAATGGATTTTCAGCGACGAGACGAAATATTTTCCCGCAATGTGGCAACTGCAAGACCTCGAAGCTCGCGGCAAACGTCTGCCCGAAAAAAATTCCAAGCCGCTCGACTCCGACGCCGCGAACAATCCCGTCGCAGTGACGACCGCCTCCGAAATGACTGCCGCCGAAATTTCCGCGTCGAAAATTTTGCGCGACGACTTCCCCGCCTACGTCAACAGCCTCAAGCTCCGCGACGATCACGGAAAAATTTTGTCGCTCGACAGTCGCGGCGACGGTTCGTTTAAAAATTTCATCAAGCGCAAATACATTGAGTCCGCGCAGAGTGCATTGGACGGCGGCGAAAATTTATCGGGCGTCGACTGGTTGACGATTCGCGACGGTCGCGTCGTCGATTGCGATTTGGTAAAGTACGCTGCCTCCGCCACGCGCATGAAATCCGCGCCCGCCTTCGACAAGCTCGACTTGAGTTCGGCGGAAAATGACGAATTCGGCACCGTCGACAATGAGCCCCGACATTTTTGCGCGACAGTCCAAAAAATCAGCGGCGGTGAATTCGCGGACGCGGCTTTGATTCGCATGATGAATCCGATGGACTTTATCGGGCGTGCGGACGTTTCGACGGCGAAATATTTTCGGATACGGCACGGCGCAGTTGACAGAGATACATCGCTTGCAATTCCCGCCATACTTGCGCTCAAGCTCCAAAATTGCGGCGTGAATGTCGATTTCTTCAGCCCGTGGGCTCGCGGTCACGGCGGCGATTACGACCTTGACGCGCTGTTTGATTGGATTGACGGCTTGTCCCCCGCCAAGTAAGTTGTTATAATCGCCGCGTGATTCGACGGAAGGAGTGCTCATGATGATAAAATTATTCGTGACCGACATTGACGGGACGTTGCTCCCGATTGGCGGCAAGGCGTCGCCCGCGAACGTTGACGCCGTACAAAAAATGATTCGCGCCGGCGTGAAAGTCGTCATTGCGACGGGCAGAATGTATTGCGCCGCGAAACCGATTGCCGAACAACTCGGCGTGCCCGTGCCGATAATTTCCTACAACGGCGCGCTGATAAAGTCGTCGGCGGGCGAAGTCCTCCACACCCATTACATGGACGCGGCAGTTGTCCTGAAGTTGCTGGATTTTTTCGAGGAGCGCGGTCGACACGTGCAAAGCTACTCCGACGACGTGCTGTATGTTCCCGTCGTCAATGACGGTGTCCGCTACTACGAGACGACGCAGAAAGTTCAAGCGGTCAATGTCGGTTGGGACGGTATGCGCGAACACGTCAAGGAAGTTACGAAACTTTTGAGCATATCGGACGACGGAGACGAGCTTGTCGACAGCATGAACGCCGTTAGAAAAAATTTCGGCGGGCAAGTCGAAGTTACGCGCTCTCACCCGATGTTCGCCGAATTCATGGCAAGCGGCGTCACTAAGGCGGGCGCGATTAAAATTTTGGCGGACAAGTTTGGAATTTCAAATGACGAAACTCTTGCAATCGGCGACGGCGAAAACGATTTGGCAATGCTTACGAGCGTCGGCGTCGGCGTGGCAATGGGCAATGCCGTTCCCGCCGTCAAAGCCGCCTGCAAATACATAACCGACACTTGCGAAAACGACGGCTTCGCGAAGGCTGTTTACGATTATGTTTTGAGGTGACGGGGATTGAACAATTTTAAGCGCGTCTTGTCGATTGCGGCGACGTGGCTGATTTTGAGCGGAATTTTCGTTGCGCCCGTCACTGCTCAAGCTGACGTCGACGCTGAAGACTTCAAGGCGGCATATTCACTGCAACGGCACGCGGAAGGCGGCTGGTTCGCCGAAATTTACACTGCGCCGTTCACGTCTGAAAATCGCGCGACGGCGGGCAGTATCTGCTTCCTGCTCGACAAAGACGACGTGTCGCATTTTCATCAGCTGGACTGCGACGAAATTTGGTACTATCACGCGGGTTGCGGCATGAAAATTTTTATTCTGCACGACGGCAAAGTTGAGGAGCACTTGCTCGGACTCGACACGCGACGCAATGAACAGCCGACGGTCGTTGTCCCCGCGGGAGCAATTTTTGCCGCAGAGAACATCGACAAGGACGGATTTACGCTCGTTTCATGCACCACGACGCCGCGTTTCACCTACGACGGTTTTCGATTGGTGCCGCGCAGTGAGCTGGAGCGGTCGTATCCGCACTTGCCCGAAAATATTTTGCGGCTTGCGTATGAAAAAATTCCCACGCCCTAAGGAGCAATTCACATGGACGAAAAAATTTTGAGCACCGACTCTGACGCGGGCGAATTCGCCGACAAATCGCGCATAATCATCGTCACGGGCATGAGCGGCAGCGGTAAGACGCAAGCTTGCCGTTATCTGGAGGATCTCGGATATTTTTGCGTGGACAATCTGCCGCCCGTGTTCATTCCGAAATTCGTTGAGCTTTGCACTCACGCCGCCGGTCAATTCAACAAGATGGTTTTCGTCGTCGACACTCGCAGCCGCGATTTTTTTGACGACCTTGTTCAAGTGCTCGACGACATGGACAGGGCGAATCTCGATTACGAAATGCTTTTCATGGACGCAAGCGACGACGTGATTATCCGCCGCTACAAGGAGACTCGCCGCCGTCACCCCATGGCACCTTCCACGCGCATTTCCGACGGCGTCTTCAAGGAACGCAAGCGGCTTGAGGGCGTGCGCTCGAAGGCGACGTACATTATCGACACGTCAAACTTGTCGCGGGCTGAATTGCGCGAAAAAATTCAGCGGCTCTTCGGAAACTCCGACGGCGACAGCATGAATATTTCGGTGCTAAGTTTCGGCTTCAAGTTCGGAATGCCGCTCGATGCCGACATGGTGCTTGATGTGCGTTTCCTGCCGAATCCGTTCTACATACAGGAACTGCGCCATAAAAGCGGCACCGTCCCCGAAGTCGCCGCGTACATTGAAGACAAGCCCGTCACGCAAGACTACCTCAAGCGGCTCGACGGCTTTGTCGATTTTCTTGTGCCGCAATACGTTCGCGAGGGCAAAAGTCAGCTCGTCATTGCGATTGGCTGCACGGGCGGAATGCACCGCAGTGTGTTCGTCGCCAAGCACATTTACGACCTGCTTGCGCGCAAAGGTTACACCGTCAACCTTGAGCACCGCGACTTGATGAAAAACGAAGTCTGGGAGGTCTAGGGACGAGGGACGAGTGACGAGGGACGAGCGTAAAAAACTAGTCCCCAGTCCCTATGTCCCTAGTCCCTAAGAAATGATCAATGTTTCACCTGTTGAAGTGGCTTTACCCCGGAATGCGCATGAAACGTTGGCTGCTGATGTTCGCGGTCGGCGTGATGATGTTCAGTTTCGGCGGCGCACTGGTCATCAACTACGAATATCTCGGTCGCGCAGAGGAAGAAATTTTTCTGCTGGTTTATCGGACTTTCGGCAGTTACAACTACGCGATAACGGCGGTCGTCGGCATGGTAATTGTTATCGTCGGGTCATGCCTTATGCTTTGGGCGACGCGCTCAATGATTCGTTCGATAATCGCCGTGCTGATTCCCGACCGCTCCGAAAAAATCGTCGACCTAATCTATCAGCAACGCAAGCTTGGGCGCGGACCTGCCGTCACGGTTATCGGCGGCGGTCACGGCTTGAGCGTCCTTTTGCGCGGAATAAAATCGTCGACGAACAATGTTTCCGCCGTGGTCACCGTTGCAGATGACGGCGGCAGTTCGGGACGTTTGCGCGAGGAATTGGGAATTATTCCGCCAGGCGATTTGCGCAACTGTCTTGTCGCGCTTGCCGACACCGAGCCGCTTATGGAAAAACTCTTCCAATATCGTTTCGAGGGCAATACCGCGCTTGCGGGTCACAGTTTCGGCAACCTGTTTATCGCGGCAATGAACGAGGTCACGGGCGACATGGAGACTGCGCTCAAGGAGTCGTCGAAAGTTCTTGCCGTCAAAGGGCGCGTCATTCCCGCCAGCAAAGAACACGTCCGACTTGATGCCGTCATGGAGGATGGCACCGTCGTCGAGGGCGAATCGCAAATTCCCGAAGCTCACAAAAAAATTCGCCGCGTGAAACTTTATCCCGAACGCGTGCCCGCAGTCCCCGCCGCACTTGAGGCGATTGAGTCCGCCGACGCAATAATTCTCGGTCCCGGCAGTCTTTACACCAGCATTATGCCGAATCTGCTTGTCGAAGACGTTGCCGCCACGCTGAAAAAATCCAAGGCGATTAAAATTTACATTTGCAACGTCCTGACGCAGCCCGGCGAAACCGACAACTACACCGCCGCCCAACACGCCAAAGCAATTCTCGACCACACGGGACGCGGCGCGATTGATTACGTGCTTGTGAATTCGACGCCCATTCCCGAATCAATGTGGCGCGGTACAGGCGCGACGCCCGTCGAAATTGACGAGGACAAAATTAACGCGTTGGGCATGGGCTTAATCAAAGCCGACTTGGTCAGCACGACTGAAGTTGGTCGCCACGACCCCGACAAACTCTGCGCGGCGGTTATGGAAATTATCTACACCATGGGAGGTCGCCGCTGATGCCGTCATATGCGCAAGAGGTCAAAAACGAATTGTCGCGCAAACTCGACGACGACAGAGGCTGTCAACTCGCGGAGTTCGTCGCGCTGATTGTCACGGGCTCACGCAAAGTTGACGGGCGGCTGGAGTTTTCAAACATCAACGCCGCAGTCGCCCGACGCGTAATTACGTTGGCGAAAAAATTTTTCCCGACACTCAAGCCCGAAGTCGCCGCCGTCCGCCGCAAAAGACTGTACAAAAATTTGCGCTACGTCGTCCGATTCGTGGCGACAGGTGAGGTGCAAAAATTCTTCGACGCGCTCGACATGGCGGAACTGCTCAAGCGCACGCGCTTCAAAATCGCGTACCTGCGCGGGGCATTTTTGGCAGTCGGCACCGTCAACCGTCCCGAATCGCATTACATTTTGCAACTGATTTTGCCGACGCAGGCGCAGGCGCAATTCATTCGCGAACTTATGGAGCGGCTGGAATTTCGCGCGAAACTTTACGAACGCCAAAAAAAATTCGTCACGTGGATAAGTGAGGCGGACGCAATCTGTGACTTTCTCGGCATGCTCGGCGCGGAAAATGCCGTTGAACGTTTCGAGGTCGCCCGCAACCTTAAGGAAGTCCGTATGCAGGTCAATCGCATTGTCAACTTTGAGACGGCGGCACTCAACAAAGCCATCGACGCCGCCAAAAGTCAGCTTGCCGACATAAAAATTTTGCTTGCCCGAAATGTCACCGTCAATCCGAAACTTCAGGCGGCAATGACTTTGCGGCTGGAAAATCCCGCGTGCACCGTCCGTGAGCTCGCCGAAAAAATCGGTATGTCTGCGCCGGGACTGCTTTACCGTTACCACATCATCAATCACTTGGCGAACAATGAGCGTCGCAAAATGATTCACAACAAAAAATAACTTCAACGGCTCGGACGCGGCAACCGTTGACCCGACGAATTTGTAAGCGGCGGCGGCGCATTGTCGGCTGAAAATTTTTTCGGCGTCGGACGCGGCAACCGTTGAGCTGACGAATTTGTAACGACGGCGGCGCATTGTCGGCTGAAAATTTTTTCGGCGTCGGACTCGGCAACCGTTGACCCGACGAATTTGTAACGACGGCGACGCATTGTCGGCTGAAAATTTTTTCGGCGTCGGACGCGGCAACCGTTGAGTCGCATTTGAATCGGGCTATAAAAAATAATTGGAGGTCTGCAAAATTATGACAGGCATGAGTGCCGCCTTCACCACGGATTTTTTAATTTCCTTCGTGCTCGTCGCAATAATTCTGATAATGCTCGGAATGATTTTCAATCTGTATTCGGAGCTGTCGACGATAAAGACGCGCTACAAACGCATGATGAGCGGCGCGGAGGGCACCAGTATCGAACAGATGCTTGCCGCGCACACCACCGAAGTCAACGAGGCTGTCACCGAATACAAAAAACTTCGCGACCGCGTCGACAATCTCGACGACCTTCTGCGCAGTTCACTTGCCCGCGTCGCCGTCATCCACTTCGACGCCTTCGAAAAGACCGGTCAAGGTTTGAGCTGGTGCGTCGCCTTACTCGACAGGAACGACAACGGCATTGTCTTATCGTCGATTTGCGGGCAGGAAGCCGAGCGCAGTTACGTCAAGCCGATTGAAGGCGGGCTCGTTTCGTCGAAGTACAAGCTCACCAAAGAAGAGGAGCAAGTTCTTCGGCAGGCCATGCGCAACTGACGCGGAAGGAGGGATTTTCACATTGGCTGACAAAAAATCACCGCCACCCGAAAAAATTCAGACCTACACAATCAGCATTACGGGCGGCGATAAGCAACGCACGATTAAGCTGTCGTCGAGACTGTTCCGTTTCGGCGTGGCAAGCGTGATAATCGGCGGCGTGCTGCTTATCGGCACGGCGGCGTTTTCATTTTATAGCGCAATGCGTATGCAACGCGACGCCTCGACGATTCAAGAAATCGATCACGCGGCACAACTTCGGCAGGAGCAACTGTTGACGCTGTCGAAAAAAGCGGCGACACTCAACGAAACGATTCAGAACCTCGCGCAACAGGAAAAGGAACTTCGCATTCAAGCGGGGCTCAATCCGCCGAAAGAAGACACTCCGCCCGAAACTCCGCCCGCCGACGCTCAACCTGCCGCCGAAAATTCTGACGCGCCCGCAGACGCCGCTCAACCTGCAGACGCTCAACCTGCAAACGCTCAACCTGCCGAAACTCAACCTGCCGAAACTCAACCTAACGGGCAAGGCGGTCCGATTGCCGAATTGGATATTGCCGACGTGTCCGAATCGCTCGACATGCTCGAAGTCAAGGTCAGCACGCGCAAAGAAAGTCTCGACGACTTCCAAACCGAACTCAAACATCGCCGTGAGCAAATGGCACGCGGCGCGGCAGTCGCAAGCGGTTACAGTCCCGACGCGGGCAGTTGGTCAGGCGCGCCGTCAAGCGTCCAATTCGACTTCAGCAACGGCTTGCCGATTATTCCTGCGGCAGGGTCAATTCCCGCGCCCGGCTCGTTCCCGTTCGATCCGAGTCTTGTCGGCGGCAGCGGCGCGGCTGATTCGCACATCCCGTCAATCTGGCCGACAACGGGCGTCGTCACGTCGCCTTACGGTTTGCGTTGGGGTGGCACCGACTTCACCCCGGCATGGACATTGCGAACGATATGGGCACGCCGATTGTCGCAACTGCCGACGGCGTCGTCGAATACGCGGGCTGGAATTCGGGCGGCTACGGCAACATGGTCGACATCAATCACGGCAACGGCATTATGACGCGCTACGGGCACGCCTCGCAAGTCGTCGTCAGCGCAGGTCAACAGGTCAAGCGCGGGCAATTAATCGCTTACATGGGCTCGACGGGCTTCAGCACAGGTCCGCACGTCCACTACGAAGTTCACGTCAACGGCAACCGCGTCAATCCAATCAGCTATCTTTAAGGAGGTCGCACCTTGAAAAATTTCGTCAAGCTCATTCAGCAAGCGCACGCAGAAAGATTCTCCGTCGTCATGAATCGAATCAAGTCGCAACAAATCCCCGTCGCATTCCTGTCCGTCGCGCCGATTGCTCAAGCCGTCGTAACTGCAAATAGTCTCCGCGATCAAGGTTTGAACATATCGTTGCTTATCGTTGCCGACAATACGCCGCCGCCCGCCGACCTCGATTTTAACGTCGTGCACATGACTGACGCCGCCAAGTTTTATCCGCAACCCGAATACGTTTTCGTCTTTACTGCCGACAGCGACGCTCGGCTTGCAATAAAATATTTTCCCGCGTCAAAGGTCTTGAGCCTCTACGCGGGGGATACGGACAATACTTATGAAACGTTCATGGCGCACCTTGACGACCTGCGGGAAGTTTACGCGTCGCTGACCGACGAAGAATCCAAAAAAGTTTTTCGCGGCTATTGGCTTGCCAACATCACCGCGCAGAGTAAACATCTCGTCTTCGCGAACACGCCGCATTACATTTGCGCGGGCTTCATTCCTGCGGCGGGCGCAGTTGTCGTTGATGGCGGACTTTGCGACGGCGGCACCGCGTTAAGATTCAAACAAATGGGCTGCGAAGTTTACGGCTTTGAGCCCGACCACGCCAATTACGAAATCTCCCGCAAAGTTGGCGCGGAAAATAATTTCGTCGTGGAAAATTTCGGGCTCGGCTCATATAAACACGAGACAAACTTCACGCATTGCGAAAACCCCGGCGCAAGCAGAGTCGATATTAACGGCACGGAAACTGTCAAAATTACGACGCTCGACAGTTACGTCCGCGAAAAAAATCTGCCGCGCGTCGACTTCCTCAAACTCGACGTGGAAGGCGCGGAACTCGACGTTCTGCGCGGCGCGGCAACGACCATTGCCCGTTTCAAGCCGATACTTGCTTTGAGCGCGTATCATAAGCTCGACGACCTTTGGACGCTGATGAATTTCGTCAAGTCAATCCGCCCCGATTACGAATTCGCCTTGCGACAGTTCGCCATCTCGCGGGAAGACGGCGCGTATCATTTCGGCGACGACACGGAAAAAAATTTAGATATGATGGGCTTGCGTCCCATGATTACCAGTCTCGGTGAGTGCGTCTTGTTCGCCCGCTGAAATTTCGTTAAACGCATAAAAAAATCAGCCGCACATTTCGACGCGACTGTCATATTGAAACGTTTTTGTCACGGAGAATTTATATCGCCCGCTCACGAGGCACGGCGTAAAAAATTACTTCGTGACTTTTTTTGACGCTGTCGACATACGGCGTGTACTTGCGCAGATAATAGACGTAATCGCGGCAAATCGACTGAATGAACTGCGGCACGGTCAGCAAGTCTTCCTTGAAGTGATAGACGCAAATCGCCATAACGGGTCGGTCGGACTGAATGATTTTTTTCATTGCGTGGAGCAACGACAATTCCGCGCCCTCGATGTCGGCGTTGAGGAGTGTGCAACTGTTGCCCGCCAAAATTTTTTCAAAGTCGGTCGACTCGTCAATCATCTCGTTAATCGGCTCGACAAGCGCGCGTTTTTCCGGCGGCAACAGCGGCAAATTTTTCATCATGAAATCAAAATGCGTCTTATCGCCCTCGAAGGCGTAAATCCGCTTCGGCTTGAAATCGAAACTCAAATATTGGAAGACGGTATCGCCCTCGTTCGCGCCGCAATTAATCCAACATTCGCCGTCAAGGTGCTTGTACAGCCGCTCGTATTTGCCGCCGAAAAAATATCGCCACAACGTCGGATTATGTTCGCCGCGATATGTGCAATTCTTCACGTAACTTTCGACGTAATGATACAGCGTGCGCTTGGACGTTTCGTCGGCAAGCGCGTCGAACAGCTCCATAAGTTCCGCCTTGTGCGACTGGTAGTAATATATCCTGTTTGAATCAAACGAATCAAATAAATTTGCGTTCAGTTTTCGTGCATTTCCCGGTATGACGACGAAACCGTTATTGGGCTGTTCAACGGACGGAATTTTGTCCGGTTGCAAGCAGGTAAAATTTTTTTCGTCGTCGGGCACAGAACTTTTCGCGAACAGGAAGAAAAATTTTCGCGGCGTCATATCCGTCAAAAGTTCCTGCGGCGAAACAATTTCCACGTCGTCGACCGCTTGAAAATCTTTCGGCTCACTGCAAACGACTTTACGGACGTGCAAGCCCCAACTTTTGAACAGGCGAACATAAGTGTGCAAATCGTTTTCGGCAAAGATGTATACGTTCGATTTATTCATTCGCGCCAACGAAATCGCGACAAGCAAATCGCCGCTTACCTCGCAGCAACATTCCTCAACGCACGTACAGTCAAGCATATCCAACATATCTTCGCGTAAAGCCATAAAAATTTCACTCCCCAAAAAAAAATCAGCCGCCGAAAAATCTCGGCGACCTCACGTAAAAATTTCGGCGTGTTAAATTTCTTCCAAGTCTTCGGGATGTTTTTTGATGTATTCGCGATAACGATTGTATTCGTCTTCAAAGGATTTATCTTCGGACGCGGCAAGTTGAAAGGACATCATTGCGACCGCCATAATGCGGGCAATTTCGTGCGCCTCGAAAGTTTCAACCAGACGTGAAATGGTGCGTGCCGTCTCGTCGAGCAATTCTTGATCGTCGGCGGCGAAGCGATTCAACAGCAACATATCGAACATTTGCTGTTCCAAAGCCGACCAACCGAGCGCGACACCGGCGTTGGAGTGCGGAACTCGGTCGTGGACACTTTCAAATTCGGCGTTGTCTCCGCCTATTTCCGGAATGTATACTTCGTCTTCGTCTTCAAAACGCGGCCTGAGCATAAGAACTCCCCCCGAAAAATTTTATTGGAAAATATGTCGAATATATTGTACTATACCCGCAAGCGAAATGTAAAGCAAAAGCGGAGGTCTGTCATGCAAAAAATTTTGATGGGCGTAGGTGTCGCGCTGATATTGCTGGGAATTTTCGGCACAAGCTACACGTGGCACCACGACCACCGCGAGGCGGAAACTCTTGACAAATATGCGGCGACGGATTTTCAAGTCGGGCGTGACGGCGACGGCAACTGGGAGAGCGCGACGTTGAGCCTGTGGGATTATCGCTACGACAAATCGCGCCTGCTCAACAAAGCTGTCGTTTTCACGGACGGCGCACCGTGGGAAATTGAGGACGCCGACACTAAGCAGACGCCGAAAGGTTTGCGCAACGAGAATAAATTATTTTTCCACTTCCCGAAGTCGAGCTTGAAAGACTTGCTCACCGCCAAGGAAATTCGCGTGAAATTTTTCTACGACAACGGGCAGTCGATTGACCTGCCGCTAAGCAAAAAGGACTTGCTTGCGTGGCAGCGGAAGTTGCGGTGGTAGCGGCGATGAATTCGTTTTTAATCGGGTTGCAGTTTTTGACGCGGCTGTCAATCGTCAAGCAAAGCGTGTGGACTGAACGCGGCTTCGGCGAATCGGTGCGATATTTTCCTGCAGTCGGCGCGGTCGTCGGCATAATCTGCGCGGGCGTCGTCGGAGCAATGAATTTTTTCACGGGCGGAACGTTGCCGATTCTGACGGGCGCGACAGCCTTTGCACTGCCGATAATTTTGACGGGCGGCATTCACTGCGACGGGCTGATGGATTCGGCGGACGGCTTGTTTTCGGGTCGCGAGCGAGAAAAAATTTTGCTCATCATGAAGGACAGTCGGGCGGGAGCGTTCGGCGTCACGGCGATGATTTTAATCGCGGTGCTTGAGTTCGCGACGCTTGCCGAACTTGCGCGGCTGTCGACGGAAATTTTATGCGCGGCGATTTACTCTGCGCCGATAATCGGGCGGCTGATGATGGTCGTGACAATCGGAGCGTTCCCCTACGCACGGGCTGAAGGCATGGGCAAAGCGTTCGCCCGATTCACGACGCGGCGGACAATTTTTTTTGCGGCGGTCGAGGCGTTGCTGTTGATGTTGCCGTTGAGCGTCGGCGGCGTGAAAATTTTTCTCTGCGCGGCGACGGCAAGCTTAATCGCGCTGATTGTGGCGTGGAAGTTCGCAACCTTCGCGACGGGGAAAATCGGCGGCGTGACGGGCGACATCTACGGCGCAGTGACGATGTTGGCGGAATTGTCCGCGCTGATAACTTTCCTGCTGACGGCGGTAAGTTTGCAATGAAAATTGTCGTTAAAATGCGCGGGACGTGCGGCGAACTTGCGCAGGGATTTTTTCGCGGCGAACCGTTGCTGATAACCTGCCCGATTGAAAAATTTTCGACGTGCACCGTGAGCGACGAATTCGCAGGTGTCGACGGACTCGACACGAAATCGCGAACGATGCTCCGAAAAACTTTGCGGCACCTCAACGCGACGGACTTCAAATTCGGCGTGCGGCTGACTTCCGAACTTCCGCGCGGCAAAGGTATGGCGTCGTCTTCGGCGGACATTGCGGCAGTCGCTCAAGCCGTCGCGCAGTCGCTCGGAAAAAATTTGTCGCCCGCCGAACTCGGACAACTCTGCGCGGCGATTGAGCCCACGGACGGAATTTTTTATGGCGGCGTCGTCGCAATGAATCCGCTGACGGGTCGGCTCGTGAAAAAAATTTCGGCGCGGGAAAATTTTTCAATCGCGGTTTTCGACTACGGCGGCACTGTCGACACGCTGACATTCAATCGCCGCAGTGACTTCAGCCTGCCGACATTGCCCGACGTGATTGACTTCGCGCTGGCAAAAAAATCCGCGCTGGCGAATCAAACGATTCTGCCGAAACGCGGACTGCTTGAGCTTATGGACTTCGCGGCGGAACTCGGCGCATTGGGCGTCAACGTCGCACATTCGGGCACTATCACGGGAATTTTCTTTCGCGCCGACGATTCACGCGTCCACGAAAAAATTTCTGCCGTCCGAAAAAAATTCGACTTCATGCAGTTCTTGACGCTGACACGCCTCGCAACTTGACGCCGCAATAAAAAAATCCCCGACGTTTTGTCGAGGATAATTTTTTTTGCAATGATGAGTTCACTTGACGAGATTGTCGAAGTCGCTTTGCGGCACGAGCGTCACGAGCCCCATTATCGCCAAAATTTGCTCAAGGGCGGCGCGTGCCGTCGAGGTGTTCTTGACGACAAAGTCAACGTCGCGCCAATGTTCAAACTCCCCCGTCTCGTCGGCAGTTTCGACGTAGTAGCGAATTTCGTCGTTGGAACAGCCCGTGCGCAACATTCTGTCGACAAAAACTTCGTCGTCAATCATCAAAAAAATCGTGACCAAGTCTTGATTGATGAACTTCGTGAGCTGTTTGATGCCCGAAACGTCGTGCATGAGCGCGATACTGATTTTGTGCTTCTGGTAGGCGTCGAGAACTTCAGACTTGCGCAAGCCGTAGGAGTGCGCTTGGTAGGTCGTGTTGACGATGAATTTTTCCTGTTCGTAGATGTTGCTTTTGACGCTCTGATAAATTTTGCGCTTGTAGGCGTAGCGGTCGTCGAATACGCGCGTGGTGACGGTCGGGATGTAGTGAATTCCCATTGACATAAGCTGCGAAACCATTGTCGATTTGCCGGAGGTGTGCGGTCCGAGAAACGCATAAATTTTGTTGTTTGCCATGTGAAGACCTCCCTAACGTTTTTGTTTGGCGACGACGCGGACGGTGTCTTCGTCCTCGTCGATTTCGGCGGCGCAACGCGGACAACATTCGTAGCGCGTGCCGTCGGGCAAGGTGCGTTTGCCTGTGCATTTGGCGCAGAAAATCAGCCCGCAACGTTTGCACTCCAAAATTTCGCCGAAGTCAGTTCGCCCGCAACGCGGACAGCTGTCGTAGGTTGCCATGTGAATTGCTCCTTTCGATGTAGGGACTAGGGGTCAGGGGTCAGGGGGCAGGGACTGACACCTGATACCTGATTCCTGATACCTAATAATGCGGGTGAGCCTTGACGTAATCGACAGGGCGGCTCCAATCGACGTGAACGCCCGTTGCCTCCCAAAGTCGCGTCAAAACGATTTTCAAGTTCTCCGCGCTCAAGTTCGGGTCAATCAATTCCGCCGTGAAGTCCAGTAGCGTTTCGTGCGGAATTTTTATTTCGTGCGGCGTCGTCAAAAATTTTTCGGCGCGGGCAAGACCGTCGGCGTCGCCCAAATTCACGACAACTTTGCGCGTCGCCTCGTCGTACTCAACCCAGCCGAGACTGCCGTTAAAACTTATCGCCACGCTGAAATTTTCCAATCACATCATCTCCCAACGACTTAATCTCTGACACGTGCCATAGGTCGCGCGACGCTGTAAACATGCTCCACGCGCCGCAATTTGTTCATCAGCGCGGCAACCTGTTCGGCGTTCGTGACCTCCACGCCAAGATTGACCGTTGACGTTTTGTTGTATTTGTTCGGCACCGCGTGAATCGAATGCAAATTTAAATCCATTGCGGCGGGCACGGCTATCAGTTCGGCAAGCACGCCCGATTTGTCCTCGCAGACAATTTCAAGTTCGACGTTGTAAAGCTGACCGCTCGACTTGCTCCAGCTGACTTCAATCATGCGTTCCACGTCGGCGGCGGCGTTCAAAATGTTGGGGCAGTCGGCGCGGTGCACGGTGACGCCCCGTCCGCGCGTGATGTAGCCGCTGATTTCGTCGCCGGGTATCGGGTTGCAACACTTCGCCAACCGCACGAAAAAGCCGCTCTCGCCCTCGACAAGTACGCCCTGTTCTGAATTGCGATTCTTGCCGCGTTCGGGCAACTGTTTAATTTCGGCAAGCAACGCGGACACGTCGGGCGGAGTATTTTCGGCGCGTTCCTTTTTATGGAGCTCGACAAGCTTAGTTATCACGGAGTGCGAACTCGTGCCGCCGTAGCCGATACCCGCAAGCAAATCGTCTTCGCTCGCAATGTTCATGCGCCGCGCAATCAACGTCAACCGATTGTCCTTGAGAATGTCTTTCGGGTGATAGCCCAGCCGCTTGAGTTCCGCCTCCAACTGTTCGCGCCCGTGAGTGATATTTTCCTCGCGATTTTCACGCTTGAACCACGAACGAATTTTAGTGCGCGTGTCACTCGACGCGACGATGTTCAACCAATCGCGGCTCGGACCGTTGTTGGAACGATTCGTGACCACCTCGACGAAGTCGCCGTTCTGAAGTTTGTATTCCAGCGGCACGATTCGACCGTTGACCTTCGCGCCAACGCAGTGATGTCCAACCTCCGTGTGAATTCGGTAGGCAAAATCAATCGGGTTTGAGCCCTGCGGCAGGACGACCAAATCTTTGCCGGGCGTGAAGACAAAAACCTCGTCGCTGAAAAAATCCAGCTTCAACGCCTCAAGATACTCGCGCGGGTCTTTAATTTCCTTCTGCAGTTTCGCCATTTGCCGCAACCACGAAATTTTTTGGTCGCGGTCGCTGTTGGCAGGTTTGCTTGAGCCCGATTCCTTGTACTTCCAATGAGCCGCAACTCCGTATTCGGAAATTTTGTGCATGGCGAACGTCCGAATCTGAATTTCCAGCGGATAGCCCAACGCCATAACCGTCGTGTGCAGGGAGCGGTAACCGTTGCTTTTGGGCACGGCAATGTAGTCCTTGAATCTGCCGGGGATTGGTCGCCACTTCGCATGAATGACGCCCAGCACGTTGTAGCAGTCCTTAACGTCGTCGACAAGAATCCGCACCGCCGACAGGTCGTAAATTTCGCCGATGTCCTTGTGGTCGCGAATCATCTTTTTGTAAATGCTGTAGAAATGCTTAGCCCGCCCGCTGATTGACGCGTGAATTTCCAGCTCGTCAAATTCCTCCTCGATAAGCCGAACCGCCTCGCTGATGTAAATTTGCCGCTCGCGACGTTTCTGCTTGACGTGCTCGACCAAATCATAATAAATGTCGGGCTCAAGGTATCGCAAGCTCAAATCCTCCAGCTCCCATTTGATGCTTGAAATGCCCAGTCGGTTGGCAAGCGGCGCGTAAAGTTCAAGCGTCTCTTTGGCAATGCGTTTACGTTTTTCGTCGCGCATGAATTTCAGCGTGCGCATGTTGTGCAGTCGGTCGGCAAGCTTAATCAGTATCACGCGTAAATCTTTTGCCGTCGCGATTATCAGCTTGCGGTAAGCCTCAATTTGCTGTTGCTCCTTGGTCTTGAAGTAAATCTGCCCGATTTTCGTAACGCCGTCAATCAGCAACGCAATTTCCTCGCCGAACATGTCTTCCATTTCGTCAAGCGTGAAAATCGTATCCTCAACAACGTCGTGCAAAATTGCGGCGGCGATTGTTTTGTCGTCAAGCTGAAGTTCCGCCAAAATTGCCGCGACGTTCAACGGGTGATTTATGTACGGCTCGCCTGAAGCGCGTCGTTGGTCGGCGTGACCTTCCTTAGCGACGAGATAGGCGCGTTCAATCAGCTCAACGTCAGCGTCGGGCATGTAGCCTTTGACCGTGTCAATCAGTGATTCTATCGTGACGGGCGGTTTGCCCTTGTCGTTCATGTTATCAGGGAACGCCGCTTAGTCGCCGCCTCAAGCGAAATGATTTTCGCGCTCGTCGGCGTGAGTTCGGCTCCCCGTTCCCTCCTTCCCAAGCGATACGTCCGTGAATTCATCAGCTCCAATTTATTTTGCGGGCGCGGCATGTCGAAGGTTTTGCCGTCGCGGTTGCCGACGAATAAGCCCAGCTCCGCGAAAATTTTTACCGCGCTGTCGAATGTGTACGTCGAAAAATTTCCGCCCGTCTGATTGTTGAGTGCCTTGACCAGTGCGCAAATGTCGTAGCGGTCGGTGTAGGCGCGGGCTCGACGCAGGAAATTGTAGACGACAATCAGCTGTTCTCGGTCGGGGAATTCGTCAGCCGCCGCAACGGGCTCAAGACTGCTCACGGTGCATTGAATGCGGACTTCGCCCTGCCACGTGTCCAGCGACGGCTCATAGGCAACGTCGACGGGCTCGGATTCGACAAGCGGCGCAAGGTTGCCCATACCCCACGCAATCGCCCGAATGTTCGGCAGATTAGTCGTCGCCGCAGGTATCACGAAGCTCAAGTGAGTGCCGTCCTTACCCAGTGCCCGCGCAGATTTTCCGCGAACGTTCGCGCAGGCAAGTATCGGTCGCGGGTTGCCCAGTCCATACGGCTCGAATTGGTCAAACTCGTGAGCAATGTCCAAAGTTATTTCGGCGGGATTAATCAGCGCGTCGACGTTGAGTATCGGCGCAAAATCGTCGTCGGAAAGTTTTCGGCGCACGTAATCATCAAATCTCCGCGAAAATTCCTCGACACGTTCCGCCGCGATTGAAAGTCCCGCCGCCTGCGAATGACCGCCGTATTGCGTGAACAGCTCGCGCATTGAATCAAGGGCGTCCTTCATGTGCAGCGCGGGGATACTGCGGCATGAACCGCGATAAAAAATCCCGTCCTGCGTCGTCAAAATTATCGTCGGCAAATTGTAGCGTTCAACGAGTTTCGACGCGGTGAGCCCGATAACGCCTTCCGCCCAACCGTCGCCCGCGATAACCAGCGTGCTCAAGTCGCCGCCGCGTGCCGTGCGCATGTCGCGAACAATTTCCTCCGCCGCCGATAAAATTTGCGTCTCAATGTCTTTGCGTTGCTGATTGAGTTTGTTGAGTTCGCGTGCCATCAATCGTGCCGCGTCCTCGTCGTCGCAAAGTAACAGTTGCAAACCTTCAGCCGCACTCCGAAGCCGTCCGACCGAATTCAAGCGCGGCGCAATCTGGAACGCGACTTGTCCCGCAGAAATTTTTTTGTCGCCCGAAACTGAAACGTTGACCAATGCGCGTAAGCCCGTGCAGTTCGTCCGACGCATTGCCTTAAGTCCCATGCGCACAATCTTACGATTCTCGCCGACAATCGGCACCAAATCCGCAACCGTCGCCAACGCCGCAAGCTCAATGTCCGCCGTGTATTCCTGCACATCGAAGCCGCGCAGATAATTCGTCAACGCTTGGCACAGCTTGAAAGCGACACCCGCTCCGCAAAGGTTTTTGTCGGGATACGGACAGCCGCGCTGATTCGGATTGACTACGGCAACCGCACTCACAACGTCTTCCGTCGCGGGCAGGTGGTGGTCAGTGACAATCACGTCGAGTTTATCGCGGACGGCGGAAATTTCTCGCTCGTTGGTAATACCGCAGTCGACGCTGATTAGCAACGTCGCGCCCTCGGCGGAAATTTTTTTCAGCGCGGGAATGTTCAAGCCGTAACCTTCGGCGCGGGCGGGAATGTACGATTCGGCAGTCGCGCCCAATTTCCGTAGCGTGCGAATCAGAATTGCCGACGCGCTCATTCCGTCAACGTCGTAATCGCCGTAAACGCAAATTCGCTCGCGATTGTCGATGGCGCGCGCAATTCGTTCGACGGCAATTTGCATGTCCTTCATTGCGAACGGATTGTTAAATGGCGCGGCTTCGGGCTCCATGAAATTTTTTGCCGACTGCGCGTCGCGTATCCCGCGATGATAAAGCACCGTCGCCGTCAATTCGCTCACGTTCAATGTCGCCGCTATCGTCTGCACGACCGATGATTCAGCCTCGCGCACAATCCATTTTTTGCGCATGTTGTTCACTCCTTCGCAACTGATTTTACAATGCTTTGCGGCAACTGTCCACAAAAAAAATCCCCCGCTCGTTGCAGGGGATTGCGTCGACGGGTTGCGCCGTTCCAAGCGTTGAATTAATTTTTGTGTATTGAATCTACTTTCTCTTTGCTTGCCCAAAGAGAAAGTAGCAAAGAGAAAAGGCACCTCGCGGGGGCGTTAGTCCCGAATGTTCCGACGTTACAGCTACCCGCAACCGCACGTTGCCCGCGGACTTCGCATCACGCTCAGTGCGCGGGCAGGGCGCACGTCCATGTGCGCCTCAAATTCCGCCGCATATAAAGCTTATTTCTGCCGCCATTCGCGGGCAGTGTGGTCGGCGGTGTAGCTCGTGCCGTCCGAAAGTTTGTATTCGACGTTCGCCGCACTCTGAACTTCAAGCCGCGAACCGTCCTTCAGGTCGATTGACACGCCGTTGCCCGTAATCGCCGTGGAAGCAATGTTGTCCAACGTGAGCGCGACCAGTTCCACAACGTCGCCGTCGTGTGCGCCTTGAATGACGTCTTGTCCGTTGGCGTACTGGAAGAAGAACGTATTCTGTCCGCTGCCGCCCACAAGCGTATCGTTCGTGGCGAATTCGCCGCCCCATATGCTGTTCTTGCCGCGCCCGCCGACTATCAGATTGTTTACGTCGTTGCCCGCCAAAGTATTGTTGCCCGTCGCCGCAGAAGCGTTAATCGCCGCAATGTCGCCCAGATACATCGTGTCTTCGCCGCTGAGCCAAATCGCTACGTCGCCCATATTCGCGGCAACTCTGACTGTCGGATTGTTGCCGACGCCGACATAGCAGTCCGTGTAGCCGTCGTATGCAACAACGCTGTCCACCTTCGCGACCAGGTCGTTGAATTTGAAGTGCTGACCGCGTGCGTTGAGTATCGTCAAATTGTCGGAGGCGTCGCCGTTGAGCCCGATTGACACGTTCGAGCCGTTCACGTTCACGGAGGTGATAACGTTGCCCGTCACGTCGACCAGCACTTCGTCGTTGACGCCGTCGCCCGCGTTCGCCATGAAGTCCATGTTGCGGATTGTGTCGAGCCCGTTGCCGCCCGTGTAAACAAATTTCGTTGAGCCGCTCTTAAGCGACGACGTGTTGCCAATCATGAGGTCTGCGCCCGCACCGCCGTTTAGTGTCGCGTTGCCGAGCCCGCCGTAAAGCGTTTCGTTGCCGTCCGAGCCCGTCAATGTCGCGTCGCCCGTTCCTGCCGCCAGTTTCGTCGCACCGCCTTTAATCGTCGACGCCGTGCCGCCGATTGTCCCCGTGCCGTTGCTCAAGTTGACTTGAACCGTGCCCGCGTATTCCGTGAAACTCATGCCGTTCGCGTTGCCGTAGTAAATATCCGCCGCGTCCGTGACTGCCAATGCTTGTCCGTCCTGCGCCACTGCGACGTTGTAGTTTCGGTTGCCGTCGGCGACTTTGAGATTGTAACCGCCCGCCGCTCTCATGGAACTGTTCACGCCGCTCACGTCAATTAATTCAGGCGTCATATCGTCGAACGTCATTTGCGCATCGCCCGAAGTCATCGTCAAGCCGGCAGTGCCCGCGCCGAATTCAAGCGCGCTTAGGTCGTTGACGCGGATAACGTCGCTTGCCGTGTTGAAGCCGCCGTTGAAGTTGCGGACGTTCGTATTGCCGTCGCTTAGGACAATCGTCGCCGCCGCACTGCGCAATGACGCGTCGGTAATGTAAATCTGATTGGTGCCGCCGCCCGCGTTCGCATAGTCATTCGCGCCGATAAGCAACGTATCGTTGCCGCTTCCGCCCGTGATACTGGAGCCCGCGCTCTTTTGCGTGTCGGAGGTTTTTTCGGCGTAGTTGCCCTTGTGCAGGTAGTTCGCGCTTTCGGCGGAGGTATTGAGGTTGCCGCCCGCAGTGTGCGTGAATCCGATGTTGTGACCGTTGCCCGTCGCGTCGACAATTTCAGTCAGCGTCGCGCCTTTTACCGAGCCGTTCCCGTCGAATGTTATCACGCCGTCGCCGAGCGTCATCACGCCATCGCCGAATTTGATTGAATTGTTCCTTACGGCGGCGGGCACGTTGCTGTAGTCGAAGGTTTTCACGCTTGCATTCGAGGCGGAATAATTTTCCAGCGTAACTCTGCCGTTCGTGACGATAAGCGTATTATCGCCGTTGGCGGTGTCGACCGTGGCTTCTGCGCCGTGGCGGACGACGACGCTGTCATTGCCGTTACCCGTCGTTACGTTCGTCGGGGCGTCAGACGAATCAATCAGCGCGACTTCGTCACGGTTGCCCAAGGTGATTGACTGCGCACCGCTTGCCGATTCGTCGACGTATCTTGAGCTTGCGCCGAGGGCAAGAATATTCGCGTAGGGCGTCCCTTCCGTGATCGGCATGTTGTCGGCGTCAGCCTTATAGAAACCGTCGCGATTGATGCCGTAAACGTCGCCCGCTTCAGCCGTGACGGAGGTGCCGTTGATTGCGTATTCGCCCGCACTGCCCAACGTGATAATCGCGCCGTTGTCCATGCCGTCGATTGTTTTGCCGTCGTCGGTGAGTTGAACGTTATCGTCGCCGCTCAAGGTGAATGCCGCGCCGTTGACCGTGAAGCCGCCTTCGGGCAAAGTGAACGTGAC
>JADEZP010000110.1 GCA_015206805.1 Quinella sp. 1Q7
GCCATTGTCAAATGATGTTCTTTTCGTAGGCGTCGTAAAGCGTCTTGAGCTCCTCAATCTTGTCGTAAATTTCAATCTGCAATGCCGACGCCGCCGCATATTCGCCCGCGTTCAGTGCATTAATCAGCCGCGTGAACAGCGATTTTTCGTCGATTGAGTCCTTGGCAAGCGCGGCACGCAGTAAGAAAATTTTGTTCCAGTTGTAGGCGTCAAGGTCGGTCACAAACTCGGCGTCGATTTTTTTTGCCTTGCGGACAATGCCGCGCAATTCGGGCAGTATTCGCGAAATGAGCTCCGTTTTCCAGCGCAGTAAGGCACCGTCGCGGAAGCCGTTGATAATTCGTTCGTGCAGGGCACCTCCGCTCGATATGACGGCAACTTTGTCGGGATAGCGGCGCAAAGCCTCCATGTTCTCCCAAACGGTCGCGGGCGGCTTGCCAAATAATTTGTCGCGTTCAGCTTGCGTATAATCCTCGAAAACGTCGCGCTCACTGCGATAAGCTCGGTCGCGCTCCAGATAAAAACCGTCCTGCCCAGCGTCCTTCGACAGCTCTGCCAAAAGTTCCGTCGTCTTGTGCGTGACAGCCATTTTTATGCCGTCAAGAATCGCCGAATAACTTGCCGCCAGCACCAGATAAATATTCGTGTACGGATTGCAACCGCGAAGTTCAAAGCGCGTCGCCATCGGATTTTTAAGGTCGCGAATCAAGCTCACGAGGATTGTACGGTTGCGGGCGGGAATTTTCGGCGAATTGCCCAGCGACGTGACGATACAGACAGGTGCCTCAAAGCCGGGCTTGAGGCGGTTGAGTGAATCGTTTGTTGCGCTGACGAACGGATTAATGACTTCGTAATATTTGAGCAAGCCCATCAACGCTCCGTAGCCGACCGCGCTCATGTAGTCTTCGGCGGGATTTTTGGCGGCGAACAGGTTGTGAATTGAGCCGTCCGCCGTGACTGCCGCAAGTCCGATGTGCGTATGTTCGCCGTTGCCCGCAAGCCCAATCATCGGTTTCGCCTTGAAGGTGACTTCCAGACCGTTGGCGCGGAAAATTTCCTTGACGATTGTGCGAACGACAATTTCGTTGTCGGCGGCTTGAACGGCGTCGGCAAATCGCCAATCGATTTCCAGCTGTTCGCAAACGTGCGTAAGGTGTCCCGACTCGTCAATCTGCGCTTTGAGACCGCCAACTTCCTTGTGCCCCATTTCGACTTGCAAGCCGAATTTGTCAAGCTCGATTATCGCCTGCTCCAGCGCACAACGAACTGCGCCGTGCGTGCGTTCCCAGTACTGCTCCTGCATAATTTCGGCCGCGCTCATTTCCTCGACCGATGCTTCTTCAAGCGGCGTCTTAACCCAAAATTCAAGCTCCGTCGCCGACGTAAACACGATGTCGATAATTTCCTTACCGCTCACGTCAAGCCCGTCAATGTCGGGGTGCAGGTGGAACAGATTGACAAGTTCGCGCTTGACGTTGACCAGCGTATCAGTCAGCACCGCGCGGCTGTCGACGCGTTTGCCCTCGTGAATCAGAAATCCCGGTATCCGCAACGTGCCGACGGGACGATTTGTCGCGTTGTCGTAGTGCTCGAAATTATAATCGACGAACCAATTCACGGACGGATCAATCGGCATGTCGACCTTTGCGTTGTTGAGCGTGGCGATACCGGGCAACACGACGCTTGAGCCGTCGGTTTGAACGGCGGTGCCCGCGTAAAATTCGTCGATGTCCTTCATGAAGATGCGCACGGGAATTTTTTCGTCGGTATCGTTGCCGGCAAGGTCAATGCCGACCAGCGACACGAATTTTATTTCGGGGTGTTCGCGCAACTGTCGAATGATTTCGTCCTTTGGAGTGTTCGCCTTGATTGTGTAAAGCAAGTCAGCCATAATAATCGCTCCTTCGCGTGAAGTGCTCGATTGAGCCGCCGTCACTGTATCACAAAAAAAAATCCGCGTCGACACTTCGCGGACAAGTTTTTTGGGCGGCGACATCAGCGGCGGAAAAATTTTTTACGCGACTTGCGCAGGTCGTTGCTGAAACGTTCCTCCTCGCTGAAAATGCACCCGCAATAATTTTGCCGATACAAGCCCAGCTCAAGGCTCAAGTCAATTCCCGCCTGCCAACCGTCGCGGAAGTCTTCATAAAAAAATTTCACGCCGAACACGTCAGCAAAGTGCTCGGCGATTTTTTTCATCAGCTCGTGATTTTGGTGGCGGCTGTAAAAAAGCGTCGACGTGAACTGCGCGAAATTATTTTCCGCCGCGAATCGTGCCGCCTCACTCAATCGCCACGAATAGCACACGCCGCAACGTTTGTGGAAGCCGTCGCCGAATTGAATCGTGTCTTGCTCGTCGACAAGGCTTGAGACCTTCGACAGGTATTCGCGCAAGCCGTAATGATTATCCGCGAAAAATTTCATGCCGACCGCCTCCGCGAACGAACGCGCCGTTTGCAGTCGTCGCCGCCACTCTTGGTGCGGGTGAATGTTCGGGTTGAAAAAATATCCGACGGGCTCGAAGCCCTCTTCGCGCAGTCGCCGCGTCGGATAACACGAACACGGTCCGCAACACATATGCATCAAAATTTGTTCCATAACATCAGCTCCCAACTAATCTTGCCGCCCGAATCAAAAAAATTTTTCTTGTGCCCGCGCAGAAATATGATATAATCGCCGCAAACAACGGACTGGTTTTTGTTAAGGAGGATACCATCATGGCGAACACAATCAACACAACGTATTTCCCGCAATTCCGCAACGCGGGCACCGTCGGCAAGGGCAATTCGACTTCCGCGAAGGGAGCCGACTCCAAAAATATTCTGTCGCAATACGGCGCGGATACCAGCGTTGAACTTTCCAACGCGGGCTTGAACGCCCTGAGCAAGGCGCAAAGCGACAGCGTCGACGCATACACCGGCGGCGGCGTCGGCACCGACGAAAGCAAACTTTCCGCAAAGGCGCAGAGTTTCCTTGAAAATCTCCGCAAAAAATACGGCGACTACGATTTTGTCGTTTCAAACGATCTCGACACCGCGCAGACCGTCGGCGGCACGAAAGAATATTCCGTGATGTTCACCGTCGAAGAACTCGAAAAGATGGCTGAAGACGACGAATACGCGCAAAAAGTCATGGGGCAAGTCGGCATCGCCGTCGACACGCTCAAAGACCTGTCCGAAAAAGATTTGGGCGAGGGCGTGCAATTTTCGCAGCTTGCCGTTTCGTTCGACGACGAAGGCAACATGAAACTTTTCGCGCAGCTTGAAAAGATGTCTGCCGACCAAAAAGAACGTCTTGACGCCGCCCGTGAAAAACGCGCTGAAGAACGTCAAGCCGCCGACAAAGCTCAAGCGACCGAAGACGATTCGCTGTTCCAAGCCGACGAAACTCAAGGCACGTCGATTTTGTTCAAGAGCGCGGACGTTGAGGCGAATTCCGCCGAAGAACTGCTTGCAAAAATTTTCGGCATCGATTGGAACAACATCGCCGAGGAGGAAGCGTTCATCTGATTCGCGGCGATTGACACGGCATAAAAAAATTTCAGCCCCCTTCAAGTCGGAGGGGGCTTTTGCGTGCAAATTATTCGGTCGGAACTTCTTCAGCCGTTGTGACGGGCTCGTTGCGCATTGTGTCGGAAGGCGTCGTTACGCGGCGTTGCGTGGCGGCGTAAAGCATTTCCGTCAACTGCGCGGCGGCTTCGGGCTCCATCTTCGACAGAATCTGCGCGACGGAATCTTCGCTCATTGCCTGCATAATCAGAATCGTCGTGTCCCAATCGACGTTAATCAGCGCGTTAGCGGCAGCGTCGGGCTTCATGCTCTCGTAAATTTTCGCCAGCCGTGCGACGCGTTTTTTCTCGTCGGCTTCACGTTTGGCGCGCTGTTCCTCGATAGCTTTGCGGTCTATTTTGACTTCGGCAGGTTTTTCGGACTTGGGCTTAGGTTCGGACGCGGCGGGCTTAGTTTCGGGCTCGGCAGGCGTTTCCGGCTTAGGCGGCTCCGGTTCCCGTTCAGGTTCGGGCGGCGGCCACTCGACGCCTTCGGGAACTTCAAAGTATCTGCCGTTGCCGACGAAGGGCAATCGATAAAGTCCCAGCTCCTCGTTGAGCATGGCGACATCTTCCGCCGCGAGCACGTCGAATTTTATTGCCGCCGCGAACGCGCCGACTACCAACAGCGTCAAAACGATCAGTCCGATTAAAACATTTCTGACCTTGCGCAAAATTTGTTTCAGCTTACTCAAAAGGATCACCTTGACCAAAATTTTTTATGGCGATTATTTCTGCCGCCGCGAAAATTTTCCTGCCGCCGCGACAAATTTTTAGGCGACGTTGCGCTTGACCGAGCGTTTCACGACGGCTAAACTAAAGTTGAGATTGCAAGTAGTAAGATTGCAAGTGACGATAACTCGCAATCTTACTACTTGCAATCTCGCAATCTAAACAAAGGCGGTGTGACATGGAAACTGCGTTGCAACTTACGTCCGACGAGACGAAAATTTTGGAGAGCGTCTACGGTCGGCAGATTGACGATTTGAGCGGCTACAATCCCCGCAAGCTGACGGCAGTGCTTGATTTGGGCGACAACGAGCGAAAATTTTTTGCGGGTAAAAATTTTGTGTCGCCGCATTTCTTTGTGCAGACGCTGTACAAAATTCGCGGCAACATCAACCCGATGAAATTTCGGCGTGCCGTCAACAGGTTAATCGACGACAACGAAAATTTGCGCGTCAATTTTTGCAACGTTGGCAAGCGCACGGTCAAGGTCATTCGCCCCGCAACGGCGTTTCAGCCCGAAATACTTTTCCGCAACATGAAACAGACTGACGCGGACGACCTCGACGACGAATTCCGGAAAATTTTGGAAGCGGACATGCGCCGCGACCTCGATATTCGCCACGACCTGCTGATTCGTTTCGCTGTGTATCAGACGAGCGACGACGAATTTGCCGTGCTCGTGACGTTGGCGCAGTTGATTGCCGATGCCTTCGACGCCGAAAAATTTTTCGCGGACTTCACGGAGACGACTGCCGAACCTAAGCCGAAAAAAATTCCCGACGACCTGCCGCCGAATAATCAAGCCGCCATTCGCGAATACTGGGCAAAAGTTCTCGACAAAGCTCCGCCGCCCGCCGCATTGCCTTACGAACGCGACGGCGTCGGCACGTATCGGCAACGGGCATTTCGCGCGACAATCCCCGCCGATATTTTGTCGGACCTGCGCGGGCGTGCACAATCAAACCGCATGATGCTGACGGCGATTTTGCAAAGCGCGTGGGGTTTTATGCTCCAGCTCACGAACAAGCGGCGCGACAGTCTGTTTTGCCAAATACTTTCCGCAGGCGACAATGCAGGCCTCAACTTGATACCCGTGCGCGTCATTGTCGACAGCACCTCCACCGTCGAACAAATTGTCCGCAAACAATTCCGTCAACTTGTCGTGTCGCAACCTTACAGCTGTGTCGATTGGTCGGCGTTGGATTTGTCGGGGCGCGGGAAAAAATTGTTCGACCACTTTTTGAGCTTCAAGGAGTTTCAATCCGCCGAACTTCGTTACGTCGGCACGCCCGCCGATGAGCGCGGCAAGGTCGTTTCGCGAAATTCTTGGGACGCGCAGGGCATGAAACTCGGCGTCTACTTCAGCTATTCCGAAAAAAAATTGTCGGTGACGTTCCTTTACAACGAGCGGCAATTTTCAAACGGCGGCGTGGAGCGGCTGTGCGCGCTGTACAAATTCATTCTGCAACAAATGCTTGTCGATTGGAACGCAAAATTCCGCGACTTCTTTGAGCGGCTCAACAAGCGCGTGTCGTTGCAGTCGGAGTCGGAGCAAACTTCCCGCGACGACTTCAAGAAAAGAATTCGCGACTTCCTGTCGCAGTTGCCGATTTTGCAGGGATTGTTCGACGACCGGGCGGAGCTTGTCACGTTCTACGAGGGCGACAGAATTTCAGGCGACATGCTTGCGAAAAATTTTATCTTCGTCGCGGACGGCAAACTTGCCCGCAACGTCGACGCGGGCGACGGCTGGTACAACCCGATTGACATTGTCGGCAAGAACGCGTTTGTGAATCCGACAAACTTTTTGGAGCGGCAACGGCTCACACTTTCGGCGGAAGTTTTATCGGAGCGTGCGGAACTGTTGACAATCCCGCGCGACGTGCTGATTGATGTGGCGCGGAAAAATTCGGATGTCGCCCTGTCGCTGATGACTTACGCGCTTGAGCAAATGGAACGTTGGCAGGTTTTGTGGTTGCAGTCGTGACGACTAATCGGCGTTGCGCCGTCCGAACGTTTGAATTCAATTTTGTTGATTGAACCTACTTTCTTTCGGCGGCGAAATTGCACATCCATGCGCGACCTTAATATTCGCGGCGTGTCACTTGCACAAGAAAAAACACCGAGGCTTTTGAGCTTCGGTGTTTTTGTTATGTTCAGTTTTGGTGGAGACGAGGGGGATCGAACCCCTGACCTCTTGACTGCCAGTCAAACGCTCTCCCAGCTGAGCTACGCCCCCAACGCACGCGATTATAAACTTTGCGCCGCACGTTGTCAAGAAAATTTTCGCGGCAGGTCAGTCGATTTCAATCAGCTCGTATTGCGGATTGCCGAGACCTTTTTCAGCCATTGCGCTAAGTTGGCGCAGACCGTGGCGCGATTCAATGCGCTCCTTCATGTCGTGACTGTCGGAGGCGGCGTAAACCATATCCGCGCACGCTTGATCGACGGCAAGAATATCGGTCGATACGGCAATGCCGATGTCCTTCATGGTCGGTTCGGCGGCAGTGACGCCCGCGCAGTCGCAGTCAACGCTGATTCGGCGCATGACGTTGATAAAGACGATGTGCTTGCCGAAGTAGTTGCAAGTGGCTTGCGCGCTGTCGCACATGAGCTCCATAAAATATTCCTTGTCGGGCCATTCAAGGTAGTTGGCGGGGACGTTGTTCGGGTCGACGCCGTGAACTTGCGCCTTGCCGAGATGACCGCTTGCGTTGCCGATACCGATGTTTTTCATTGAGCCGCCGAAGCCGCCCATTGCGTGACCTTTGAAGTGCGTCAAGACAATCAGCGAATCGTAGTCGGTAAGGTGCGCGCCCATTGCAACTTCCTTGAGGTGGAAGCCGTTGCGGACGGGCAAGCTTACGGTCGTTTCGTCGGCGTCCATGATGTCGACGGGGCAGAACGTCCAGCCGTTTACTTTGAGCGTGTCACGGTGACCTTCCGTGGTGAAGCGGTCGCCTTCGTAAAGCGTGTTGCACTCGACGATTGCGGAATTCGGAACTTGCGCTTGAAAGGCTTGAACCATGTCGCGCGGCAAGATGTTCGGACCGTGTTTTTCGCCCGTGTGAAGTTTAATCGCGACTTTGCCGAAAATATTTTCGTTGATGAGCTTGTACAGCTTGATTAAATGCGCGGCGTCGATTGTGCGCGTGAAATAAACTTTCGCCGCAGTGCCCGCGTAATTCGTGCCGGTGACGTTCTTGCTGCCGACGACGGGTGCTTGATTAGCCATAAAAATTTGCCTCCTCCGATTGATGACATCCCCGCGCTGGGGATTGATTTTGTGCAAAATATTATCGCTTGGAGTTTGCTCAAGTCAAGAAAATTTTTAAATCTACTTTCTTTTGCGTGCCCAAAAGAAAGTAGCAAAGAAAAGGGCACCGCTACGCGCGGGGCGAAGGTCTGCTAACGAATTACCCGCCACGTTATTATGATTTGCATTGCGCCGCAATGAAACATCCTGTTTCAACGCGGCGTGGGGGCGCACGTCCATGTGCGCCCCCGATTACCGTAACTCGTAAGCCAATCGAAATGTCACGAAATTTTGTAGCCGATGTCGCGAAGTTTCTTTATGGCGTCGGGCAGACGATTCATCACGTCCGAGGCGATTAGACCTTCCGATTTGTCAGCCGCCGCGAGACTTCCTGCCGTGCCGTGGAGCCAAACGCCCGTAAGCGGCGCAAACGGTGTTTGTTTCATGAGACCCGCAATCGTGCCCGCAAGCACGTCGCCGACTCCGCCCGTCGCCATTGCGCTTGAGCCCAGCGGTGATATAAAAATTTCTCCGTTCGGATAGCCGACGACCGTAGTTTCGCACTTCGCGACGATTATTGCGCGGAATTCCTGCGCGGCGCGACGAACTTCCTGCACGAGCGCGGGACGCAACTTTTCGACGGGAATATCAAGCAACGCGGACAGCTCCCCCAAATGCGGCGTCAGTATCGGAATTTGTTTGCACGACTTGAGCTCGTCGGCGTGACCGTTGAACGGATAAATTCCGTCCGCGTCGAGTATCAGCGGCTTGTCGAGTTCCGCGACGATTTTTTTGACCAGCGATTGAGTTTCGCGCTCCCGACCGAGTCCGGGACCGATTAATATCGCGTCGACCGTTTCCGCCAAGTCCAAAATTTTTTCGGACGCTTTGTCGCCGCCGATTATGCCGACTTTGACTTCGTCGAGTGGTGCCGTCATTACTTCCGTCAGCTT
>JADEZP010000031.1 GCA_015206805.1 Quinella sp. 1Q7
GATTCGCGCGGCGGGCGTCCCCGTCACTTACGTCAGCGATTTAACGGGCTTCCCCGAAATCATGAACGGGCGCGTCAAGACGCTCAATCCGAAAATTCACGGCGGGATTTTGGCTGTCCGCGACAATCCCGAACACGTCCGCCAAATGGAAGAGAACGACATTTCGCCGATTGATTTGGTCGTCGTGAATTTGTATCCGTTCAAAAAGACCGTTGCCAAGCCGAACGTCACGCTTGCCGACGCGATTGAGAACATCGACATCGGCGGACCGGCAATGATTCGTGCGGCGGCGAAGAATTTCAAATTCGTGACGGTCGTCACAAATCCCGAACGCTACGACGAAATTGCAAAGCTCGTCGCCGAGACGGGCGAAGTTCCTTACGACGTGCGCAAGGAGCTTGCGGCGGAGGCGTTCGCGCACACGGCGGACTACGACGCGGCAATCACGAAATATCTTGCTCAAGTGTGACAAAAAATTTTATCCCCGCTACTCGATGTGAGTAACGGGGATTTTTTTATGGCGATTCAACTCGGCGTATCCGGTCGGCGCAACATTTCGTCGCGACTGCGTGCGTCGGACTGCGCAAACCATATCGGCAATTTTTTCCGTATCCACGCCTCCACACCGTCGCGCTGTTCTGTGAACCACTGCAAGCAAAGATGATATTTTTCGCCGCCGATGGAAAAAGAATCTTTGTAAAATTTTTTCGGCGAATCATCATATTTGAGTTTGCGCTCGGCGGTGATTATGAGCGGCAACGACAAGTTGAAAATCTCTTTGACATGGTCGCCGCAGGGCACGTGATATTTTTCGGCGTAAACTTGTTTATGTGCCTTCTGAAATTCCGCGACTTCCAAATCGGTTGCAACGCCGCTTTCCAACAATTTTTGCAAGACGTTTTGGACAAGCCAGCTGATTTTTTTTGAGCGACACTTTTGCAAAAGCTGTTCGGTGTAATCGTTTGGCAGTGACGGTTGCGACTTGTAGTCGTTTAGCGGCGGCGACGGTTGCGGTTTACGGGATTTTTTTTCGACGTAACTGCGCATAAAATTTTCCAGCAAGTCTTCTCTTGAGTCGTTGTTGAGTATTACGGCAAGTGTGAAATTTAAAAAGATATCCTCGTCAATCGAAAACGTGACCCCGATTTTTTTAGCCATGTGAAAATCCTCCGCGAAAAATTTTACAGATAATCCCACGGGCTGACGGGCTCGCCGTTGAGTCGCACCTCGAAATGACAATGCGGACCGGTTGAGTTGCCGGTTGAGCCGCAGTAAGCAATGACGTCGCCTTGATTGACCGACTGCCCGACGCCGACCAGCAAAGTTTCGTTGTGCCCGTAAAGTGTGACGATGCCGCTGCCGTGCTCAATCATGACGGTGTTGCCGTAGCCGCCGATCCAACCCGACTCAATGACGACGCCGCTTGCCGCCGCGTGAATCGGCATACCGTAATCGCCGCCGATATCAAGTCCGCTGTGGAAACGTGCGCTGCCGAAAATCGGATGCGTGCGCCAACCGAATTCGGACGTTATCGGACCGCTTATCGGCCAAATCATTCCGCCGCCGTAGCTTTGCATGACGTAGCCGCCGCCGTCGTCACCGAACTCGACAACATCAACGTTGCCCGCTTGAGCCGCCTGTTGAGCCGCCGCCGCACGTTGCGCCGCAAGTTCCGCCTGCCGTTGACGTTCAGCCTCGCGACGACGTTCTTCTTCTTTTTCGTGAATCAGCCGCGCAACTTCCTCCGACGACGCCATCATCTCATCGTATTGGCGGTCGTAAACGTCTTTGTCGTTCTGCATAAGGTCAATCAACGCCTGCTGCTTGGCAACTTTTTCAAGCTTGACGTCCATTGCGGATTCGGCTTTGGCGGCAAGTTCGGTTTGTATGCGGCGGTCAGCCTCAAGCTGCTTGCCGACCTCCTCGATGTCGCGCTTATGTTGCAGGACGTTTTCGACAAGCTCCGAATCGCGAATCATCACGCGTTTGAGCAAATCCATACGCGTCAGGAAGTCGCCGAAGTCTTTCGCGCCGAACAGCACGTCCAGATACGAAATTTGCCCGTTGATGTAAATGTCGCGCACGCGGTTTTCAAGTATGCCGTGCTTTTGATTGAGATCTTCGGTCGCGGCGGCAAGTTTGGTTTCGTTTTCGCCGATACGGTAAATCGTTTCGTCAAGGGCGGCTTGTCGCTCCTCGTAGACGGCGGTAGCCTCCGCCGCGTCTTCGTCGAGTTGCCGCTTGAGTTCCGATACCGAATCGATTTTACCTTGAATCAGTTCAGCCGCCGCCCGCGCACGTTCAGCCGCCTCTTCGTAGGACGCTTGCTCGGTTTGGAGTTGCTGAATTTCGTCGTCGTCATCCGCAAAGGCAGGTGAACACGTAAATATCATTAACGCCGCGCAGATTACGAAAAAATTCCTCATTCCTAATTCCTCATTCCTAATTGCAGTTCAAACCTCCATAAACCGCTTGAGCGAAACGGTACTGCCCAAAATGCCGATTAGCACGCCCGCGCCGCAAAGTGCAAGCGTCAGATAATTCATGAACGGATATTGCTCGACCATCGGGAAAAATGCCAGCGACTCGTAAATTTTCGCGATCATTGCCGAATAAAAACTGCGCAGTGCAAGTGCGCTCACGCCGCCGCCGATTATGCCCAGCCCGATACCTTCCAGAATGAACGGCCAACGAATAAACCAGTCCGTCGCGCCGACGTACTTCATGATGGCGATTTCTTTGCGCCGCGCGAAAACCGTCAAGCGTATCGTGTTTGAGATGATGAACACCGTCGCGCCGAGTAACAGCAACATCAAAATCACGCCGAAAAATCGTAGCAGGTGTGTCAGCTCAAAAAGATTCGCGGCGACGTCCTGCCCGTATTTGACTTCGTCGACGCCGTAAAGGTCGGCGATTGCGGCGGCAGTCTTTTTAACGTCGGCGGCATTCGTGACGGTCACGAGAAAGGCATTCGGCAACGGATTGGACTCACCGAGCGCGTCGAGAATTTTTTTGTTTTCGCCGAGACGTTCTTGCAAAATCTGTAACGCTTTTTCGCGCGGCACGTATTCAATCGCAGAAACGCTCTTCATGTCGCGCGTCATACGTTCAATTTCGTTGCGACCCTGTTCGGGCAGATTGTCGTTTATGTAGACGGAAATTTGCACTTGACTTTCCAGCGACGACGCCATTTTGTTCATGTTCATGACCAGAATAAAAAACACGCCCAATACGAACAGCGACACCGCCACCGTCCCGATTGACGCGAACGTCATCCAGCGGTTGCGAATCATTGACAGGATAACTTCGCGGAAATAATATTCTATCGTTTGAATTTTCATTAAATCACTCCCGAATATACTTCGCGACGATTATATCACAAAAATTTTTGGCGACATGAATTTTTTTGGCAAGGGCGCGACGCGGTCGGCTTAGCGGGCGGTGTGCCGCACGTGACGTTGATTCAAGTTTGTATGTGTGAACTACTTTTTCTTTGCTTGTCCAAAGAAAAAGTAGCAAAAAGAAAGACAGCCGCCTACGAAAACGTCACGTTTTCTAACGGCGGCGGTCGAGGGCGCGCGTCCATGCGCGCCCCTTAACTCACGACGCTACGTCACGTTGCAAAATTTTCGGCGGGCGATATAATTTATTTGACGAATTTTTTTGGAGGACTGACCATGAATATTTTTAAGACCGTAATTTTAATGGCGATGCTGACGGGTTTGATGGTTGCAATCGGCGGCGCAGTCGGCGACTCGCCCGGCGCGATGATTATGCTCGTCATTGCAATCGGCATGAATTTTGCAAGCTACTGGTTCAGCGATTCGGTCGTGCTCAAAAGCTACGACGCCCGCGAAGTCACCGAATCCGACGCGCCGCAACTTTACGGCATTGTCGCCCGCCTCGCCGCGAACGCAAAATTGCCGATGCCGCGCGTCTACATAATCAACACCGAAGTTCCGAACGCCTTCGCCACGGGACGCAATCCCGATCACGCCGCTGTTGCCGTAACGACGGGCTTAATGAAGGCTCTCGACGAAAACGAAATTTCGGGCGTCCTCGGACATGAACTCGCTCACGTTAAGCACCGCGACATTTTGACGGGGACAATCGCCGCGTCAATGGCGGGCGTCATTTCGATGGTCGCGAATATCGTTCAATGGGGCGCGATTCTCGGCACACGCTCCGACGACGAGCGCGGCGGGATTATCGGCTTCCTCGTCACGGTAATTGTCGCGCCCATTGCCGCCACGCTGATTCAGATGGCAATTTCGCGTTCGCGGGAATTCGACGCCGATAAGACGGGCGGTGAAATTTGCGGCAACCCGATGTATCTTGCCCGCGCGCTTGAGAAAATCGAATACTACGCCAAAACCTACGCGCCAATGCCGCAAGCCGGTACTGCGACGGCTCACATGTTCATAATCAATCCGCTTGAGAACTCCAAAAAGGCGTTGAAGAATCTTTTTTCGACGCACCCCGATACCGACGAACGTATTGCTCACTTGCGCGAACAGGCTCGCGAAATGCATTTGCTTGCTTGAGCCGCCGCACACTCCGCAAAAAAAATCAGCCCTCGCACGGACGCGGGGGCTTTTGAATTTTACAGGTGCTCTTCCAATTTCAAGATAATGTCGCGAAGTTCCGCCGCACGCTCGAATTCCAATGCCCGCGACGCCTCGCGCATTTGAGCCGTCAGATTTTTGACCAAAGTTTTTTTCTGCGCGGGCGACAATTTTTTGAGCAGCTCGGTCGTCGACTTCGGACGCTTGTCGGATTTTTTCAGCGGCAATTCAATCAGCGGGGCAAGCGGCTTTTCAATCGTGCGCGGCGTCACGTGATGAGCGGCGTTGAATTCCTGCTGAATCGCCCGCCGACGCGCCGTTTCGTCCATTGCACGCCGCATTGAGTCAGTCACGCGCTCCGCATACAAAATCACTTTGCCGTGAACGTTCCTCGCCGCACGTCCGATTGTCTGTATCAGCGACGTGTCCGAACGCAGGAAGCCTTCCTTGTCCGCGTCGAGAATTGCGATTAACGAGACTTCGGGCATGTCGAGCCCTTCGCGCAACAAATTTATTCCGACAAGCACGTCGAATTTTCCCGCGCGCAGGTCGTGGATAATTTCCGCCCGCTCAAGCGTCACAACGTCCGAATGCAAATACCGCACGCGAATTTTCACGCCCGCCAAGTAGTCAGTCAGCTCCTCGGCGAATTTTTTTGTCAGCGTCGTGATTAGGACGCGCTCATTTGCCGCGACGCGTCCGCGTATTTCCGCGATAAGGTCGTCGATTTGATTTTCAATCGGTCGCACTTCGACAAGCGGGTCAAGCAGTCCCGTCGGTCGGATAATTTGTTCGACGGTGTTTTGCGATTCGGCAAGCTCGTATTCGGCGGGCGTCGCGCTCACGCAAATCAGCTGCGAAATTTTTTCGTTGAACTCGTCGAACGTCAGCGGGCGATTGTCGCGTGCACTGGGCAGACGGAAGCCGTTTTCAATCAGCGAACTTTTGCGCGATTGGTCGCCCGCGTACATTGCCCGAAGTTGCGGCAACGTCACGTGCGATTCATCAATAACCGTCAGAAAATTTTTCGGGAAATAATCAATCAGCGTGAAGGGCGGCTCACCTGCGCGACGTCCCGTCAAATGCCGCGAATAATTTTCGATGCCGGAGCAGTAGCCCATTTCGTGCATCATTTCCAAATCGAAGCGCGTGCGTTGCTCAATCCGTTGCGCCTCAATCAATTTGCCCGCCGCCGTGAAATTTTCGACCTGCGCGGACATTTCGGAGCGAATGGCTTTTTCGGCGCGTTCAAGGTCGGCAACGTCAGTCACGTAATGCGACGCGGGGAAGATAAAAATTTCGTCACGCCTGCCGACAACTTTGCCAGTCAAAATCTCGAACTCGGAAATTTTGTCGACCTCGTCGCCGAAAAGCTCAATGCGAATCGCGCGCCCGTTATTGCCTGCGGGAGTGACTTCGATTGTGTCGCCGCGCACGCGGAATTTGCCGCGCTCAATGATAACGTCGTTGCGTTCGTAGCGGATGTCGACGAGCCGCCGCATAATTTTTTCGCGGGCAATGACTTGACCGATTCGCAGGTGCAACAGCAACTTGTAATAGCTTTCGGGCGAGCCGAGCCCGTAAATGCACGAAACGCTTGCCACGATAATCACGTCGCGCCGCTCAAACAAACTGCACGTCGCGGAGTGGCGCATTTGATCGATTTCGTCGTTGATTGAGGCGTCCTTTTCAATGTAGGTGTCAGTCGCGGCAATGTAAGCTTCGGGCTGATAATAGTCGTAGTAGCTCACGAAGTAGCCGACGTAATTTTCGGGGAAAAACGCCTTGAACTCTGCGGCAAGCTGCGCGGCGAGCGTCTTATTGTGCGCAATGACGAGCGTCGGAAGTTGCACGCGCTCAATAACTTTTGCGATTGTGAACGTCTTGCCCGTACCCGTCGCACCGAGCAAAACTTGCGTACTCAAGCCCGCGTCGATACCTTCAGCAAGTGATTCGATAGCTTGAGGCTGGTCGCCCGTCGGCTGGAAGGTCGAGACAACTTTAAATTTTTTCATCGGCGTAACCTTTCGCGTCAAGCAGTTCCGTAAACTTTTGCTCAAGCGTGCGGCAATATTTCATCGGGTCGAGCGCGTCGGATTGCAGGAACATGCCGCGCAGATTTTTATGCAACAGGTCGAGCGTTTCATGGTCGTTTGCAAGGGCGACGGCGGTGTTTATGTAAGCGTCAATCGAATCCGTTGCAAGCTCACCGAGCCCGACGCTGACGAGGATACTTTTGGCAAAGCGCGTGCTGTGGCGTTCGCCGTAAAGCGTGACGACGGGCACGCCCATATACAGCGCGTCGAGGGTCGTTGCGCCGCCGACGTAAGGATACGCGTCCAAAATGATGTCGACTTCGCTTATCGCCCTGAAATAATCGTGGACGGCAGGACGAATTATCACGCGATCCATATCGCAACCGAGCCGCTTCAGCGTGTCGTAAAGTTCGGTTTGCGTGCGATTGCTGATGAATTCCTGCGCACGGAGCAAAAGTTTGGCAGTCGGCACGCGGCGCAAAATTTCCGTCCACACGGCAAGCATATCGTCGTTAATTTTCATGTAGCGGCAAATCGTCCCGAAAGTCACGTAGCCGTTTTTGATGCAGGACGCGCCTTCGGAGGCGGGCAAATCTTCGCGGCGGGCGTAGGAAAATTGCGCGGGCATGTACAAAAATTTCTCGCTGAAAAATTTTTCGTGTTCGCCGGGCGGGTCAAGTACCGCGTCGGTTATCATGTAGTCAATCGCCTTGAGCCCCGTCGTCGACATGTAGCCGATACCGCACATTTGAATCGGCGCAGGTTTATACGCAAGCGCGGGCAAGCCGTTGTAGCCCGTGTGCCCCGCAAGGTCGACGGCAATATCAATTTCGTCGTCGTGAATTTTTTTCGCAAGCTCCTCGGCACTCAAGCCGCGCACGTCAACGAAATGTTCCACTCCGCGCCGATAAAATTCCGTGAAGTCGTCGTCCTCCTTGTTGCGGCTGTAGCAGGTGACTTCGAACTTTGAGCGGTCGTGGCAACTCATGAAGCCGAACACTACCGAAAACGTCGCGTGGTTGCGGAAGTCGCCGCCGATATATCCGACGCGAATTCTTTTGTGCCGCTTGTGATACGTCGTGAATTGCTTGACGCCGTCGAAAAAATTTTGGTAGTCGAAGTGCGGCGCGGCAAGTTCCTCGCTCGATATGTCAAGGAAATGCAAACCCAACAGCACCGCGTCATAAAACTCCAGCTTGCGCATGAAATCATCCGTGAGCTCGAAGGCGCGTTCGTAATTTTTAATCGCCTCGAAGTGGTGCCCGTTCGCCTGCGAATATCTGGCAAGTTTGCTGTGACATTCCGCCATGAAGTCGCCCGAATGTTTTTCCGTCTGACCTTGCGGAGTGTAAAGAAAATCCACCGCCCGACGCATCCATTCGTAGGAGCCGATGTTGTCGTCGACGTTGAATCGGCGGTCGGCAATGGCAACCAACAAATTGGCGTCGCGCGTCACTTCACGTTGCGCGGCAAGTTCGCCGTAATAAATCGTGCGCTTGAAGTCCACGCGGTGATATTTACTTTTGCCCGCCGCAGTCTCAAGCTTAACGTAATCCATTGCGCGGCGATAAAATCTTTTGGCAAGCGCGTCGGTAAGCGGCGGCAATTCCTGCGGGAAGTCGGGCAACGGCTGATTGTTCGTCCACGCGTCGAAAATTTTTTCATACGCCTGCTCAAGCTCGCCCATGTAAATCATATCGTTCATAACGGGCGAATCTTCCATGCGCCGCCGAATCGTCAAGTGATAATCTCGCAGTCGCTCAAGGTCGTTGGCAAGCTCAATCGCCTTTTGAACGTATTCGTCCGTGCTGAAGGCGCACAACTCCTCAAGCCCGATATTCATCAGCAGGGAATAGCCGAATCGCGAATTGTGCCGCTCACCGACAAGCGTAATGACGGGCACGCCCATATACAGCGCGTCGCAGGTCGTGCCGCCGCCTGGGTAGGGGAACGTGTCCAGCGCAATGTCCATTTGCTCGTAGCACTTGACGTACTCGACGGCTGATGATTCGCACGTCACGCGGTTAAGGTCGATACCCGCCGCCTTGATTCGTTCACGGGCACCGTCGCCGCCGTAACCTTCCTGAAAAATCGCCGCCTTGAGATACAGCCGCGAATTCGGCACGCCGTCCAAAATCTTAGCCCAGAGCGCAAGCATTTCGTCGGTCACTTTGCCGAAGTTGTTAAAGCTGCCGAACGTGACGAAGCCGTTCTTTGAGCAGGGCGCGGGCGCGACCATGTGCGGGAAGTCGTGCCACGTGTAGCAGAAATGGCTGTGTTGCAGGCGCAGAATTTTTTCCGTGAAAAATTTTTCGTTGAGACCTTCGGGATCGGTGAACTTGTCCGCCAAAAAATAATCGACCGTATCAAGCCCCGTCGTCGACATGTAGCCGATACCGCTGATTTGAATCGGCGCGGGCTTATACGCCAACACGTCCAACGAATTGTTCGCGGTATGTCCCGCAAGGTCAACGAGGATGTCAATTTCGTCGTCGACAATGCGTTTGGCGACTTCAGCCGACGTTTTGTCGAGGATGTCGCGGAAATTGTCGACAGCCGCCGCGAATTGCTTGGTGACGTTGTCTGCGACATTTTTGGCGTAGACGTAAACTTCAAAGCGCGTCTTATCGTAATTCGTGAAGAAATTCGAGCTGAAGAACGCGACGACGTGAAAGCGTATGTCGGGCGAAATGTATCCGACGCGAATTTTTTTGTGGCGGGCGTGAAGTCGACGATTGTGTTTGAAGCGCGGCAGGTGAGCCAAAAGTTTGTTGAAGCCTTGCGCGGCGCGGAAAAGTTCTTCGCGGCTGTAATTCAAATCGTGCATGTTGAACAGCATGTTGTCGTATTCTTCGCGGCGAATGTTTTCAGCCTGCGCATACTGCGGCGTGCCCTGCAACGACGAAATGTCCCGCGTGGCGTTGAGCGTGTAATTGTCAATCGCCTGCCGAATCTTGCCGACAGCGCGATACGACTGCCCCAGCAAATTGTGAATGAGCATTGTCGTTATCAAGTCGCCGTCAAGTTTTAAAGCCCGTTCCGCAACGTCAATGCACGCCTGCATGTTTTCGCGCAGTCGGAATGTCCGCGCCCGCAACATCAACCGATATGCCGACGGCGGGAAATTTTCTTCCAGCCACGACATAACCGTTTCCGCCTCGTCAGCCATTTTGTAATCGATGTACAGCGACGCGACCTTTTCAATCGGCGCGGGAGTGTCGGGCTTGAGCGAGAAAAGTTTCTTCGCGACCCATAAAAGCCGCTCCTTGTTATGGAAGAGTTCGCGGATTTGAATCAGCTCGTCCGTCAGCCGTGAGACTTCGCGACGCTTTTCGTCGGGCGTGAGCTGAATTTTCGTCGACCAATCGTCAATCGCCGCCCGCGCAGATTTTTGCGCGTCCTCGTCGAAAATTGAGAACTCGTATTGCTCGCCGTAATTCGCCGCCTTGTCGAAGGCACGTTGCATTTCGTCGACAGCCTCGCGATATTTACCGCGCGTCGCAAGCTTTTCGGCAAGCATCGCGGAAAATTCGGGCACCTTCGGATAACGGGCGACGGCGTCCCGCAGACAGTCAAACAATTCATCCGCCCGCGAATCATCCCGCGCCAAAACGTTAATCAGCGTGCGCATGGAGTCCGTCAGCGGATTGTCCTCGCGTGCAATGTCGAGCCGTGCAAATTTTTCGGCGTTGGCAAAATCCTCCAGCCCGAAATAAGTTTTCGCAAGGAAGTGATAAACGCGTTCGGGCTTGTCGGAAGTTTCCAGCTCCTCCAACAGCGGCGCAAGGTTGCGTTCAAGCTTGGACTTGATGACGGACTTTGCGTAACCCGTGTGCCACAACGTCATCATATCGGCGGGCGCAATCGTCAGCCCCGTCAAGAATTCGTCGCCGCAGAAAAGTTCCTCGTGAATTTTGCCGACGTAATGAATGCCGGGCACGTTCGCGAAGATTCGCAGGAGGTTGACGGTGCTTATGACGCGGCAGTCGTTGTCGGTGTCGACGTTGACCAGCTTGACGAAGATGCCGCGCAGATTTTTACGTTTGGCGGGCTCAATGGCGGCGCGAAGATTTTTTGCGGTGCCGTCGATAAAAAATTCGTCCGCGTCCAAAAAGACAATCCAACTGCCCGTTGCCTTGCTTAGCGCGACGTTGCGGGCGGCGGCGAAGTCGTCTTGCCACGGCTCGTGAAAAATTTTCGCGCCAAACTCTTCGGCAACGGCGACGGTATCATCGGTTGAGCCGGTGTCGACAACGATAATTTCGTCGACGAACTGCGCCAAAGTTTTCAGCGAACGGCGCAAATCCTCGGCGCAGTCTTTGACGATGTAGCACGCGGAAATTCTGTTGCTCCACGCCGCAATCTTATCGCGCGCCCAAACAATCGCCGCCGCGTCGAAAGTCGTTGATTCGTATTGTTCGCCGTAATTTTCCGCCTTGACGATGGCGCGTTTCATTTCGTCGACAGCCTCGCGATATTCTCCGCGACCCGCCAAAGCCTCGGCAAGTTTTCCGGAAAATTCGGGCACATACGGATAAACGGCGACGGCTCGGCGCAGGCAGGCAATGTATTCGTCGACGCGGGCAGAATCTTTCGACAGGATGTCAATCAGAATTCGCAGGGCACGCGTCGAAACGCTTGCAATCGTGTCGACGTGCAGTCGCGCAAATTTTTCGGCATTGACCATATCGCCCAGCCCGTAGTAACAATCGGCAAGGTAAGCGTAAACGCGTTCGGGCTTATCGGTCGTCGCCAACTCCTCCAGCAAAAGTTTCAAGTTGCGTTCAAGTTTTGAGCGGATAATTTTCGTGGAGTAGCCCGTATGCCACAGCGTGAGCATGTCGGCGGGAACCATTGCGACATTCGTAAAAATTTCGTCGCCCAGATAAATTGTCTCGTGAACTTTGCCGACGTAGTGAATACCAGGCACGTTCGCGAAAACTCTAAGCAAGCAGCTCGTCTCCACGGGCTTGAAATCGTTGTCGGCGTCGACGGTAACCATATTCACGAACAGCCCGCCGAGATTGTTGCGCTTGGCATTCTTTATGGCGGTGCGCAGATTTTTGGCGGTGCCGTTTACAAAAAATTCGTCGGCGTCCAGAAAGACAATCCAGTCGCCCGTTGCCGCACGAAGCGCGATGTTGCGCGGAGTGGCGAAGTCGTCCTGCCACGGCTTATGAAAAATTTTCGCGCCGAATTTTTCCGCGACGGCGACGGTGTCATCAGTTGAGCCGGTGTCGACAACGATAATTTCGTCGGCTTGACCCACCAAACTTTTCAGCGAGCGTCGCAAATCTTCGGCGCAGTTCTTGACGATATAACACGCGGAAATTTTGATTCGGTCGATTTTTTTTGCCTTGCGCTTAGCCAAAATGCTCACGTCCTTTAAAAGGTTTTCCTGCCGCAATTCTACAGCGCACAAAAAAAAATTTCCACAGCCGCGCAGACCGTGGAAGAATTAATAATTAGGAATGAGGAATGAGGAATTAGTAATTAGGAATTAACTTGCGGCGTAACCATTCATAATTCCTAATTCATAATTCCTAATTGAATTACAAGCCTTTGGCGATGAAATTTTTTTGGTAATCGAAGCATTCGTTGGCGATGTCCTTGTTGAGAATCACGAGGCACAAAAGATTCGGAATTGCCATCAATCCGTTCATTGTGTCGGAAAAATTCCAGACGACGTCGAGCGTTTGCGTCGCGCCGATGAACGTTATCAAGCTGAAAACGATTCTGTAGCCGATGATGACGGGACGCGCCTTCACGAGGTATTCGAGCGATTTTTCGCCGTAATATTCCCAGCCGAGAATCGTCGAGTAAGCGAACAGCGCGAGCGCGATTGAAACGATGTACTTCGCGCCTTCGCCGTAAACGGTGCTGAACGCCAAAATCGTCAGCGGTGCACCGGAAATAACTTTGCCCGTCGTCGTGTCAACGGTGCCGAGAACGCCCGAACTTGCGATAACCAAGCCCGTCAAAAAGCAGATAATCATTGTGTCGAAAAATGTACCGGTCATGTTGACGTAACCTTGCCGCGATGCGTGGTCGGTACGTGCGGCAGCGGCAGCTATCGGCGCGGAACCTAAGCCCGCCTCGTTCGAGAAGACGCCGCGTGCGACGCCCCAACGCATTGCCGTCAACATGCTTGCGATAATTGAGCCGCCGACGCCGCCCGCGACAGCCTCCGTGCTGAACGCCATTTGGAACATTATCGCCAAGCCGCCGGGCACGTTCTCAAAGTTGACGATGACGACTATCACGGTAAACAGAATATAAAAAAACGCCATGCTCGGCACGATAAAGCTTGAGACTTTGCCGATTGAGTGAACGCCGCGAATCAGCACTGCCAATGAGCAAACGACGAGGATAACGCCCGTCACGGTGCTTGACCAGCCGAAGCTTGATTCAAACGCAGAGCTGATTGAATTCGCCTGCGTCATGTTGCCGATACCGAACGAGGCGCATACGGCGAACAGCGCGAACAGCGTCGCCATGAATTTGCCGAAAGTCCCGCCGATACCGTTTTTCATTGCGTACATAGGACCGCCCGCCATTTCGCCGACGGAATTTGTTTCGCGATATTTGACGGCAAGGACGGATTCGGCGTATTTGGTCGACAAACCGAACGCCGCGCTTATCCACATCCAGATGATTGCGCCGGGTCCGCCGAGCACCATTGCCGTCGATACGCCGACGATATTGCCCGTGCCGACAGTCGCGCTTAGTGCCGTCATCAGCGATTGGAACGGCGACAAATCGCCCTGCTTATCGGCTTTGTGTTGCATGATCATTTTTATTGCGTATATCAAATTTATCCACGGCAGGAACTTCAGCCGAAATGTCAGGAATATGCCCGTGCCGACGAGGAACGCCAGCATTATCGGTCCCCAGACAAAGTCGTTGATGTCTGTCAACAGTTGCGACAAGTCCATTAAAATAATCCCTCCTGCAAAATCCAATCGATAGAACATTTCACGGCGAAAATTATATTTAATCCGATATATCCTGTCAATTTTTATGCCAATGAATACACGGCGGCAAAAAATTTTGTCGGTGCGGCAGGTAAATCTTCGCGCGGCGTGGAAATTTAATCAAAACTTTTTGTCGGAAGGAGATTGATACGGTGGATGCAAAACTCGTCAACCCGATAATCGATGCATTCATGGAAGTCATGCCGCAAACGGGTTTTCCCGTCCCGCGCAGGCTTAGAGTTTATTTGCAAGACAGAAACGTTATCAGCAACGGAGTGACGGTCGAGGTCGGCTTTATGCGGCAAATGCGCGGCAAAGTCGTCTACAACATGCCCGACGACACGGCGAAATTCATTGCGTCGACGATAATGCTCGGCGTGCCCGTCAAAAGATTCGGCGATATGGTGCAAAGTGCGATATGCGAAATGTGCAACATGCTCACCGCCCGCGCCGCCACGAACTTGGCGCAAATGGGCTTGAAAGTCGACATCACGCCGCCGCGCCTCACGCTCGGAGAAGACCTCACCACCAAAATCAGCGACGACACATTTTTAACCGTCGAAATGGATCTGGGCGGTCACCGAATGGACATTGCCCTTGCCGTCGACAGCGACGTTTGAACAGCTTACACAACAAAAAAGCTCCCGCACATTGGGAGCAATTTTTTTTGCTGAACGCGTCGACATCAGCCGCGCAAAGTTTCAATCCACACGAGCAAGACTGACACGTCGGCAGGAGAGACGCCCGATATTCGCGACGCCTGCCCGATTGAACGCGGACGAATTGCCGCAAGCTTTTCACGCGCCTCCACACGCAAATTTTTCAGCGCAAGATAATCGACGCCTTCGGGAATGAGTTTGTCCTCAAGACGGTCAAGTTTCGCGGCAAGTTCAGCCTGCTTGCGAATGTAGCCCTCGTAGAAAATCGACACCTCAACCTGCGCGGCGGCTTCGGCAGAAATTTTCGGCAGGTCGAATGCAGTTTGCAAGCCCTCGTAAGTGACGGCAGGTCGGCGCAACAGTTCGGCAAGCGGCATTGCGTTGTGAATCTCCCCGAAATTCAGCGCGGCAAGTTTTTCGTTGACTTCGACGCTCGGCGTGAGCTTGATTGAATTCAGTCGCTCGGTCGCGGAAAAAATTTCAGCGCGCTTAGTCTCGAACAGTCGACGGCGTTCAGCGTCGGCAAGCCCGATTCTTATCGCGTGCGGCGTCAAGCGTAAGTCGGCGTTGTCCTGTCGCAGGAGCAGTCGATATTCGGCGCGGGAAGTCATCATGCGGTAAGGCTCGTTCGTGCCCTTCGTGACAAGGTCGTCAATCAGCACGCCGATATACGCTTCCGAACGCTTGAGAATCAGCGGCGCAGTGCCCTTGACGTAAGCCGCCGCGTTAATGCCCGCGATTAAACCTTGAGCCGCCGCCTCCTCGTAGCCTGAAGTGCCGTTCGATTGCCCCGCCGAAAAAAATCCCGCGATTGATTTAAACTCCAGCGTCGGTTTGAGTTGTAGCGGGTCAAGACAATCGTATTCAATCGCGTAACCGGGTCGCATGATTTTTGCGCGTTCAAGTCCCGGTATCGTGCGCAGAAACTCAATTTGCACGTCCATCGGCATTGAAGTCGACATGCCCTGCACGTAAAATTCCTGCGTGTCCAAACCTTCGGGCTCAAGGAACAGTTGATGACGGTCTTTATCTGGGAAGCGGATAATTTTTGATTCGATTGACGGGCAGTAGCGCGGACCGACGCCCTCAATAATGCCGTTCGCCATTGGTGCGCGGTGCAGGTTGCGGCGCAAGATTTCGTGCGTGCGTTCGTTCGTGTAAGTCAAGTAGCAATTCACGCGGTTGACGGGCGGCGTCTGCGTCATGAACGAAAAATTTTGCGCAGGTTCGTCGCCGCGCTGAATTTCCATCTTGCCGAAGTCAACGGTGCGTCCGTCGACGCGGGCAGGTGTTCCCGTCTTGAAGCGCATGAGCTTGACGCCGAGAGTCCGCAACGCGTCCGAAAGTTTGATTGCCGCGCGCTGACCGTTGGGACCGCCGTCGAAGATACTTTCGCCGATGATGATTCGTCCGCTCAAATAAGTTCCCGACGCAAGAATCACCGCGTCCGCCAAAAAAGTTTCGCCGGTCTCCGCGCTGACACCGACGATTTTATCGTGCTCAACCAAAATATTTTCGATAAGCAGTTGTTTGAGGTCGAGGTTGTCGACGTTCTCACAGACGCGTTTCATTGCGGCTTGATAAATTTTTTTGTCGGCTTGAGCACGCAGGGCGCGGACGGCGGGACCTTTGCCGGTGTTGAGCGTGCGGAACTGTATGCAGGTCGCGTCGGCGGCAATGCCCATTTGCCCGCCCAATGCGTCGACTTCGCGGACAAGATGACCTTTCGCGGGACCGCCGATTGACGGGTTGCACGGCATCATCGCCAAATTTTCAAGCGACAGCGTCGTCAGCAACGTCTTGCAACCGAGTCGCGCCGCCGCCAGTGCCGCCTCAATGCCCGCGTGTCCCGCGCCGATAACTATCACGTCGTATCTGTCGGCTATAAACAAAAAATTTCCTCCTACTTGCAATACAAAATCATGTCGTATTCGCTCGGCGTTCGACAACTCAAGTTAAATCGTTTCAAAGCCGCCCACGCCGTTGAGCCGTTCACTTCAAGTTTTCGGTCGCAGGGGTGATGGCGGAATTGGAATTCGTAATCGCCGCGCAGGGATTTTATGTACGTTGCCAGCGTCCACAAATCTTCGGGCTTGTGATAGGCACTGACAGCCATTTTCGGCTTCCAACGGGTGATTGTCTTCGCCGCGCCGTGCAACATGTCGAGTTCCGCGCCTTCGATGTCGAGCTTGATATAATCGACGCGCGGAAGATTTTTCTGCGCAACGTAAGTGTCCAAGTCAATGAACTTCGCCGTAAGTGCACCCCTTGAATCTTTGTGACTTCCCGCGCCGCCTGTACCGGAATAACGCGCCGTGCCCGATTGATTGCTCAAGCCGAGATTTTCAATCGTGAAGCCGAATTTTTCTGCGGGAGCAATGCAATTTTGGTAGTTCTTCGCGTCCATTTCGAAGGCGTAAACTTTTGCGCCCTGCCGAGCAAAATCCGCCGAAGTCGCGCCGTCGAAAGCACCGCCGTCAATGGCAATGTCGCCTTTTTCGGGCAGGAAGCCGTTCAAAAAATATTCGTATTCGGTCGTGAAAATAAAGTCCTGCATGAGGCGGGTTATACGTCCCGTTATCGCCGCGCGGAAAACTTTTTTGGACTCGTCGTCGGCAAGCATTTCGTGCACGTCGTAAAGTTCGGGCAGGTGTTTCAGGTAGTTGTTGTATTGAGCCTCCGCGCCGTTCACGTTCGCGGACGTTATCATCTTCGTGCCGTAACGACCGAAATAATCCATGAACATGTTCGGGAAGAATCCGCTCAAAACAAAAATAAATTTCGGCTTGTCGGGCAAAGTCGGGAACTCGTTCACGGCAACAAGTTGTTCAGCGTCGGCGGGCGGGAAAAATTTTTTATGTTCGCCGCTCAAGACGCAAACGCAATTCAGATTGAGACCGCCGCCCTTGAACGAATCGACGATTTGTCGGGCATTACTCGGCACGTCGGGCGCGAAAAAAATTCCGCAGGGCGTTTTGTTCGCGACAAGGTTTTGCATCGTCCGCAAAAGTCTGCGTTCGTTCAAGTCGGAAATCATCTTGATAAACTCGTTGCTCAACGTGAGACCTCCTCAACTAAGCCTGCCGTATTGCTCATCGTCGACGGGCTCAAGCCACTCGTTGGAAGAATTTTCGGCGGGAATTTCAACGGCAAGGTGCGAAAACCAGCTGTCAGCCGCCGCGCCGTGCCAATGCTTGACTTCGGGCGCAATGTTGACGACGTCGCCGGGCTTGAGCGACTGCGGAGCTTTGCCCCACTCCTGATACCAGCCGCGACCGCCCGTCACGAGGAGAATTTGTCCGCCCTTGTGATGAATGTGCCAATTATTTCGACAGCCGGGCGAAAACGTCACGTTGGCAATCGCGCCGCCGACCTGCGTCAACGGATTCAGATACGCCTGTCCGATGAAATACTTGCTGAATTGTTCGGGCAACGGCTTGCCCACGTCGAACACGCTCGGATTTTTGATGTCAGCCATGATTAATGCAACTCCCCGAAAAAAATTTTTGTCGCCGCCATTTTAAACGACGCAGGAAAATTTTCAATACGCCGCACGAAAAAAAGCACGTCCCCGAAATTTGGAGACGCGCTTAATTTTTTTGACGGTAAATTTATCAGCCGAGAATGACCAGCGACTCGTGAGCTTTGACGGACTGACCTGCCGCGACGTTGAATTTTTTGACGGTGCCGTCGGCGTCGGCGGTGATTTCGTTCTGCATCTTCATTGCCTCAAGAATCAACAGGACGTCGCCCGCTTTGACGGCCGCACCTTCAGCCGCGACGAGTTTGACGATTTTGCCGGGCATGGGCGAGTCGATTGAATGTTCGCCCGCACCCGCCGCGACTTTCGCGGGAGCCGCCGCCTTCGGAGCGGGAGCCGGTGCCGCAGGAGCCGCCGCTTTCGGTGCAGGAGCCGCCGCTTTCGGTGCAGGAGCCGCTTTGGGTGCGCCGCCCGCCGCTTTGACTTCCTCGACTTCGACTTCGTAAGTGGTGCCGTTCACGGTGACGTTAAATTTTTTTGTTGCCATTGAAAAATTCCCTCCGATATATCAACGATTGATTTTGCCTGCAAGAGACCACGTGTCGTTGCGTTTGATTTTGACTGCGACGACCTTGCCGCCGCCGCACATTGCCTGAACTGCCGCCGTGATTGCCGCGACGATTTCGGGTTTAATTTTGTCAGCCACAGTAACTCCTCCTTAAAGCGGAATGTTGCCGTGCTTTTTGGCGGGACCGACTTCGCGTTTGCTTGCCAAGGCGTTGAGCGCGGTGATAATCAGCGGACGAGTTTCTTTCGGCTCAATGACCATGTCGGCATAACCGCGTTCCGCCGCCTTGTAAGGCGTGGCAAACTCTTCGACGTATTCGGCAGTCTTTTGAGCTTTGTCGGGGTCTTTGCGGAAAATGATATTCGCCGCGCCCGCAGGACCCATAACGGCAATTTCCGCGCTGGGCCACGCCATAACTTGATCCGCGCCGAGTTCGCGACAGCACATTGCAATGTAGGAGCCGCCGTAAGCTTTGCGCGTGATGACGGTGACTTTCGGGACGGTCGCCTCGCTGTAAGCGTAAAGCATTTTCGCGCCGTGGCGGATAATTCCGTTGTATTCTTGGTCGACGCCGGGCAGGAAGCCGGGCACGTCAACCAGATTCACGAGCGGCAGATTGAACGCGTCGCAGAAACGAATAAACCGCGCAGATTTGTCGGAGGCGTTGACGTCCAGACAGCCCGCCATAACCGCAGGCTGATTCGCGATAATGCCGACACTGCGTCCGCCGAAGCGAGCAAAGCACGTTATGATATTCGTCGCAAAGTGTTCGTGGACTTCGTAAAATTCGCCGTTGTCGACAATCATGCGGATAACGTCTTTCATGTCGTAAGGCGCGTTCGGATTGTCGGGGATAATCGTATTGAGCTCGTCGTCTTGACGGTCTGGGTCGTCGTCCGTTTCGACAAGCGGCGCGTCCTCAAGATTGTTGCTGGGCAGGAAGCTCAACAGGTAACGGATTTGTTTAATGCAGTCTTCCTCGTTTTCCGCCGCGAAGTGAGCGACACCGGAGCGCGTGTTATGCGTCATTGCGCCGCCGAGTTCTTCAGCGGTGACCTCTTCAGCCGTGACGGATTTTATGACGGCAGGTCCCGTGATGAACATTTGGCTGGTATTTTTGACCATGTAAATAAAATCCGTGATTGCGGGTGAATAGACTGCGCCGCCCGCGCACGGTCCCATGATGACGGAGATTTGCGGAATGACGCCGCTTGCCGCCGTGTTGCGGAAGAAAATTCCCGCGTAGCCCGACAGCGCGTCGACAGCCTCTTGAATGCGTGCGCCGCCCGAATCGTTGATGCCGATAAGCGGTGCGCCCATCTTCATTGCAAGATCCATGACCTTCCAGATTTTGTGAGCGTGTTTTTCGCCGAGTGAGCCGCCCTCAACGGTGAAGTCCTGCGCGAACGCATAAACAAGCCGCCCGTCGACAGTGCCGTAGCCCGTGACGACGCCTTCGCCGGGGAGATCTTTTTTGTCCTGCCCGAAGTTGGTGCAACGGTGCTTAACGAACATATCCAGCTCAACGAAGGTGCCCTCGTCGAAGAACATTTCGATACGTTCGCGGGCAGTCATCTTGCCTTTTTCGTGTTGCTTATCGATTCGCGCCTTGCCGCCGCCTTGAAGGATGTGTTCCTTCTTGGTGTGCATCAAGGCGATTTTCTCTTGAACTGTCGCCATTAAATAATCAACACCCTTTCAAATGAGTTACTTAATCGGTTGGCAGAGCTCCAGCAGGACGCCGTGAGTCGCCTTCGGGTGAATGAACGCGATCATTTTGCCGCCCGCACCTTTGCGCGGTTTTTCGTCGATGAGACGGACGCCTTTGGCTTTGAGGTCGGCAAGAGCCGCTTCCAAGTCGTCGACGAGCAGGGCGATGTGCTGAATGCCGCCGCGTCCGCCGTTCTTTTCGATGAATTTCGCAATCGGGCTGGAATCTTCGGTGGCAACGAGGAGCTCAATTTCGCTGCCGTTGGGCGTGGGATAAAAGCCCGTCGTGACTTTCTGTTCGGCAACGGTCTCTTCGCCCGTGGACGCCAAGCCGAGCGTCTCCCAGAATGCACCGACTTCCGCCAAGTCTTTAACTGCGATACCGATGTGATCTACGCCAAGAACTTTAAACATTTCGTTAAACCCTCCAAAAAAAATTACACTTCACGGAAAATTTTTACGCGCGTGCCCGTCGGAACTTTGTCGAGCGGCTTCGGATCTTCGAGTTTTTCGCCGAAGACCAACTGCGCCGTCAAGTCCCAGCTGTCGGGCAGGGCGAAGATTTGCTTAATCGGTTCGTCGATAATCGGGTTGAAATGCTGCAGGTTCGCGCCCAGTCCCAAATCCTCAAGTGCCGTCCAGACTGCGAATTGCAACATGCCGTTTGCCTGCATTGCCCACGACGGGAAATTGTCGGCGTATTGGGAAATTTGTTCCTGCATCGCCTGAATCATGTTGCTTGATTCAAAGAACAGAATCGTGCCGTAAGCCGCCGTGAAGCCGTCGATTTTCTTTTCGAGAACGGCGAATCTGTCTGCGGGCAAAGTTTTTTTGAGTTCGCCCTTGGTGATGTGCCAAACGTTTTCGTGGTGGTCGAGCATTGTCACGACGACGCGTGCCGATTGCATGTGGAACGCCGACGGAACGTCTTTGGTCATACGTTCAACCGCCGCGATTATTTCCGACTGCAAGCAGGGAATATTTCTGCCGAGCTTGTAGATTGAGCGGCGGGCTTTGACTGCCTCTTGATAGCTTTTCATAAAAATTTCTCCTTAACACTGGATGATAAGACTTGTTTGATGTTAAGCGTCTTTAACTTACAATCTCGCAATCTTAGAACTCGCAATCTTAGAACTTGCGCATATCTCCTGTCTCAAGAAATCTGGTGTGGAAGCTCAACGCCTCGTGCAAAAGGTGCGGAGTCGCGGCTTTCTTCGTGGCGGCAAGGGCGCGTTCGTAATAGTCGAGCAACATCGGGCGGTAGTCGGGGTGTGCGCATTTGTTGATGACTTCAAGCGCACGAGTTCTCGGCTCAAGCCCGCGCAGGTCGGCGATACCGTATTCGCTGATGATAACGTCAACGTCGTGTTCGGTGTGGTCGATATGTGAGCAGAACGGCACGACAGAACTAATCTTGCCGCCCTTAGCAGTCGACGGCGTGTAGAAAATCGTCAAGTAAGCGTTGCGTGCGAAGTCGCCGCTGCCGCCGATACCGTTCATCATCTTGGTGCCCGTGACGTGCGTTGAATTGATGTTGCCGTAAATGTCGACTTCAAGCGCGGTGTTCATTGCAATGACGCCGAGCCTGTGAACGACTTCGGGCGAGTTGGAAATTTCTTCGGGGCGGAGCAGGATATACTTGCGGTATTTGTCGATGCCCTTGTAAAATCTGTCCATGCCGGCGGGCGACGGGCTGAATGCCGTGCCGCTTGCGAATTTGAGTTTGCCCGCGTCGATAAGGTCAAGCATCGCGTCCTGAATGACTTCCGTATAAACAACGAGGTCAGTCATATCGCCTTCGACGAAGCCTTCAAGCACGGCGTTTGCGACGTTGCCGACGCCCGATTGAAGCGGCAGAAGACCTTTCGGCATGCGACCGGCTTTAATTTCCGCCTTGAGGAATTCGAGCGTGAACGCCGCCATTTTCTTGGAGTTCTCGTCAATGGGCGACAGGTCACGCGTATGATCTTTCACGTCGCAGGGAACGATGTACTTAATCTTGTCGGGCGTGCAGGGGATAAACGTCGTGCCGATACGGTCGTCGGCGTGGACAATCGGAATCGGCAGGCGATTGGGCGGGTCGAGCGGAACGTAAACGTCGTGCATACCTTCGAGCTCAAGCGGCTGCGTGGTGTTGACTTCGACGACGACGGTATCCGCGTTTTGAACGTAGCTTGCCGCGTTGCCCAGCGAAGTTGTCGGAATCAAGTTGCCTTCCTCGGTGATGGCGCACGCCTCCACCAACGCGAAGTTAGGTTTCTTCTTGATGAAGCCCGTGCGGGTGAGTTGCGCGCTCTCCGACAAATGCAGGTCGAGATAATCGACGGTGCCGTCGTTGATGAGCGGGCGAAGTTTGCTGTCCGTTTGATAGGGCAGACGCTGTTTGATGCCTTTGACTTCGGCAAGTGCGCCGTCAAGTTCGGGACCCGTCGACGCGCCCGTCCAGATGTTGACTTGGAACGGATCCTTCTTCATGCGTTCGGCAAGCGCGAGCGGAACTGCCTTCGGATAAGCCGACGCCGTGAAGCCGCTGCAAGCGATTGTCCAGCCCGGTTGAATCCAATTTGCCACTTCCTCCGCGCTGACAATCTTGCCGAGCAAGTCTTTGTTGCGCACTCTGTCGGTAATATCGATCATTAAAATTTCGTCCTCCTTTACATAATCGCTGATTATTATTCGGCTTGAATTGATTTATTTAATCTTATCACGTCGGTAATTTAACGTCAACGCCCGCAATAAAAAAATCCCGCATCCGATTTTGGAAGCGGGATGAAATTTTTCAGCCGAGATTAACCTTTGACGAGCTTGTCGCCGCTGACGTGATAAGCCGTGCCGTTGACGTTGAAACTTGTGGCGGTGAAGTTGCGCAACGTGATGGCATTGGCGGTCGAGCCGACTTTGAACGCGACTTCGTTCGCGGAGCTGTCGTAGCTTGCGGAGAATGTGCCCGTGATTTTAAGCAGGTCGTTGTCGTCGAAGCCATAGATAATGTCCTTGCCGTCACCGCTTTTGTAAATGAATGTGTCGTTACCTGCGCCGCCCCACAAGCTGTCGTTACCTTTGCCTGCGTTGATTGTGACGTTGGAGGCATTGTTTTCGATGTGGTCGTTGCCCGCGCCGCCGTTGATTGAAACATTCGTGCCGTTGCTCCAGATGTCGTCGTCGCCGTCGCCGCCGCTGATTGACGTATTCGCGCCCCTGTTGTAAATGTAATCGTCGCCCGCGCCTGCATTGACCGTGACATAATCGCCGTTGTTGTAAATGTAATCGTTGCCCGCGTCGCCGAGAATTGTCGCGTTGTTGCCGTAGTTGCGAATGGAATCGTTGCCCGCGCCCGCAGTGATTGATACATTTCTGAAATAATTTTCGAGGTCATCGGCTGATTTGGTGAGCGTAATGACGTCTGTAGTTTTGTCCTTGTTGATGTTGAGCGATTTACCTTTCGCGTCGACCAAAACAATTTTTCCCTTGCCGACAGTGACAATGACGTTATCGCCGCTCGCTTGCGTGGAGTAAGAGCCGCCCGTTATCGTGAGGATATCCGACTCGTTGAAACCGTAAATCGTATCGTTGCCGTCACCCGCCGCGTATTTGACGACGTTGCCCGTCGCGCTCAAAGTAGTACGGTCGTTGCCTTTGCCGCCTGCGATTGTGTTGTCGTATCCGTCGCTGTGAATGTAATCGGCTCCCGCACCGCCGTTGATTGTTACAAATTTGCCATAGTTACGAATGTAATCGTTACCCGTGCCCCCGTTGATTGAAACGTTATCGCCGCCGTTGGAGATGTAATCGTTGTCCGTGCCGCCATCGATTGTAACGTTGGAGCCGCTGTTTATGATACGGTCGTCGCCTTTGCCGCCGCTGATTGTGACATTGTCGCCCCATTGGGCGTTGTAGATTGAATCATTTCCTGCGCCGCCGTAAATCGTGACATTTTCAGCAGAGTTTTGAATCGAGTCGTTGCCTTCGCCGCCGCTGATTGTGACCTTTACGGCAGAGTTGTAGATTGAATCGTTGCCCGCACCCGCAGTGATTTTCACATTTAGGAGATTGTTCGAGAGGGTGTCGGCTCCCTTGGTAAGCGTGATGGTTTTCGTTCGATGTGTTTTGTTGATGTTGAGCGATTTGCCTTTCGCGCCGATTAAACGAATCTTGCCCGTGCCGACCTTGACAATGACATCATCGCCGCTTGCCTGCGTGGAGTAAGAGCCGCCCGTTATCGTAAGAATACTCGACTCGTTGAAACCGTAAATCGTATCGTTGCCGTCGCCCGACGCATATTTGACGACATTGCTCACCGCGCTCAAAGTAATACGGTCGTTGCCCGTGCCGCCTGTGATGACGTTGTTGAGTCCGCCGCTGTAAATTGTATCGGCACCCGCGCCGCCCGTGATTGTGCTGTTGTCGCCGTCGCCGCCCCAGATTGAATCGTTGCCGTCGCCGCCGTCGATTGAAACATTGACGCCGTCGTTCACGATTGAATCGTTGCCCGCGCCGCCGTCGATTGTCGCGTAGCCGCCGCTGTAAATTTCATCGTTGCCCGCCCCCGCGTTGATTGTCACGTTATAGCTACCGTTGTAAATGTAATCCGCGCTTTTCGTGCCGGAAACAACGGTGCTGGATGTGTAATTACTGAAGTTTGCCATAAAAAATCTTCCTCCTACAAAAAAATAAAACTCACTTCCTGATGCCGCATATCCTACACCGCACGGGGGGGGGGATTAGCAAGACTTTCTCAAAAAAATTTTTCGCCGAGCCGTTGACGCGCAATGTCGTCGCGCCGACCGTAGCCGCCGCAATAAAAAATCCCGCCGCTCAATCGAGTGACGGAACGAAAATTTTTCAACCGAATCTAGGGTGTGTTGGTAAATTAAAGATGGCGAATAAAAGCGGCAAGAAAAATGAAATTCAAGAAACAAATATCGAGTTTGTCGAATCTGATTGCGATGTGACGAAATTCTTTAATGCGTTGGAAAAAGCGTTCGACAACGTTACGTTGTTTGTAAAGTTGAGCATCGAAATCATGTTTTATGACAGCATTACTTTTGTCGGGGATGCAAACAATCGCGCCATGACCGGCAAGATAGTCAC
>JADEZP010000111.1 GCA_015206805.1 Quinella sp. 1Q7
ACCGTTGAAGAAATTCGCGCCCTTCAGCCCGAAAAAATAATTTTGTCGCCCGGACCAGGTCGCCCCGAAAATGCAGGCGTCATCATGGAGACGGTTACCGCGCTCGGCGAACACATTCCGATTTTGGGCGTCTGCCTCGGACATCAGGCAATCTGCGCGGCATTCGGCGCGACGATAACTTACGCCAAAGAACTCATGCACGGCAAGCAATCGGAAATTATTTGCGACGATTCGCCGCTGTTCGCAGGCTGTCCGAAAAAATTTTTGGTCGGTCGCTATCATTCGTTGGCGGCTGACGAAAAAACTTTACCGCCCTGCTTGAAGGTCACGGCGCGGACTGTCGACGCTGAAGTTATGGCGGTGCAACACGCGCGACTAAAAATTTTCGGCGTACAATTCCACCCCGAAAGCATTCTGACGCCGCACGGAAAAATTATCCTGCGAAATTTTCTTGAGTTGTGAGGAGCAGTACCATGATTAAAGACGCCATTATCAAAATCGTCAGCAAGGAGGACTTGACGTATCAAGAGGCGTTCGACGCCATGAACGAAATTATGAGCGGTCAAACTTCCGCCACGCAGAACGCCGCGTTTCTTGCCGCGCTGTCGACGAAAAGTGCCAAAGCCGAAACTGCCGACGAAATTTCCGGTTGCGCCGCCGCAATGAGAGCGCACGCCCTTAAAGTCGAAACGGACATGGATATTTTCGAGATTGTCGGAACGGGCGGCGATAACGCGCAAAGTTTCAACATATCGACGACATCCGCGCTGATTGCCGCCGCCGGAGGCGTCAAGGTCGCCAAACACGGCAACCGCGCCGCGTCTTCCAAATGTGGCACGGCGGATTGTCTTGAGGCGTTGGGCGTGAACATAAATCAAACGCCCGAAAAGTGTCTCGAACTTTTGGACGCGGTCGGAATGTGTTTCTTCTTCGCGCAAAAATATCACGCGTCGATGAAATACGTCGGCGCAATTCGTCGCGAACTCGGCTTCCGCACGGTGTTTAACATACTCGGTCCGCTGACGAATCCCGCAAGTCCGAAACGGCAACTGCTCGGCGTCTACGATGAATATCTTGTTGAGCCGCTGACGAAAGTTTTGATTGATTTAGGTTTGCAACGCGGCATGGTCGTTTACGGCACGGACAAGCTTGACGAAATTTCGATGAGCGCGAAAACTTTAATTTGCGAATTCAAGGACGGCTGGTATCGCCACTACACAATTTCGCCCGAAGATTTCGGCATGAAACTTTGCGACAAATCCGCGCTCAAAGGCGGCGAACCTGCCGAAAACGCTCAAATAACGCGCGAAATTTTGTCGGGCAACGATACAACTCCGAAGCGCGACGCCGTACTTTTGAACGCGGGCGCGTCGCTTTACATTGCCGACAAAGTTTCGTCCATTGCCGACGGGATTAAGCTTGCGCAAAGTTTGATTGACAGCGGCGCGGCACTTGCGACCCTGAACAAATTCGTCGAGGTCAGCAACAAATGAACATTCTGGAACAAATCGCAGGTTATGCCCGTGAACGCGTCGCGGCGGACAAACGAAAAATTTCGCTAACGGACATGAAGTCTGCGGCACTCAACTCCACGTGCGGCGACGGCGGAAAATTTCTTGCCGCGCTCACTCAACCGAAGCTGTCGTTCATCTGCGAAATTAAAAAAGCCTCTCCGTCGAAAGGCATTATCGCCGAAAATTTTCCTTACGTCGACATTGCGCGGGAATACGAGCTTGCGGGCGCGGATTGCGTTTCGTGTTTGACCGAACCGAAATATTTTTTGGGCTCCGATGAAATTTTCCGTAAAGTTCGTAAAAATATTTCCCTGCCGATGTTGCGCAAAGATTTCACGGTCGACGCGTATCAAATTTATCAGGCGAAAGTTTTGGGCGCGGACGCCGTGTTGCTGATTTGCGCATTGCTCGACGCCGCGACGCTCGAAAAATTTTTGGCACTGTGCGACGCGCTGAATCTTGCCGCATTGGTCGAAACTCACGACGCGCAGGAAATTTCGGCGGCACTGTCGGCGGGCGCACGGATAATCGGCGTCAACAACCGCAACTTGAAAAATTTCGCCGTCGACTTTTCCAACGCCGCCAAACTTCGCGAACTGATTCCGCCCGAAAAAATTTACGTCGCGGAAAGCGGAGTTCGGACACCTGCCGACGTTGCGACGCTGAAAAAAATCGGCGCGGACGCGGTTTTAATCGGCGAAACTTTGATGCGTGCCGCCGACAAAAAAATCGCGCTTGCCGAACTGCGAGGTGCTCATGACTAAGATAAAATTCTGCGGGCTGATGTCGCTTGACGACGTTTATGTCGCGAATGAGCTTTTGCCGGAGTTTGTCGGATTCGTCTTCGCGGCGGGCAGTAAACGTCGCGTCACGCCCGCGCAGGCTGAAAATTTTCGCGACGCGCTGTCGAAAAAAATTCTTGCCGTCGGCGTGTTCGTCGATGAAAAAATTTCAGTCGTCGCCGAACTTTTGAACGCGGGCACAATCGACATCGCGCAACTTCACGGCGGCGAGGACGCGGATTATATTTCGCGACTGCGGGCGTTGACGACCAAACCGCTCATTAAAGCCGTCGAAGTTCATTCGCCCGAAAATTTGCGTGCGATTGAACAGATTGATTCGGATTACGTGCTGATTGATTCGGGCAAGGGGTCGGGCAACGTTTTCGATTGGCGCATACTGAAAAATTTCAGCCGACCGTATTTTTTGGCGGGCGGGCTCAATCCCGAAAACGTTTCCGCCGCGATAAAAATTTTGAATCCGTTCGCGGTTGACGTGAGCAGCGGCATCGAATCGAACGGTAGGAAGGACGCCGCCAAAATGCGCGAATTCGTTTCGGCGGTGAGAGGTGCAATTTTATGACGAACACAAACGGACGTTTCGGCGTTTACGGCGGGCAATATATAACAGAAACGCTCATGAACGCCGTCATCGAGTTGGAGGCGGCTTACGACAAATACAAAGCCGACGCGGATTTTAACGCCGAACTCGAAAAACTTTTCAACGAATACGCGGGCAGACCGTCACGGCTTTACTTTGCGCGGCGTGCGACCGAAAATTTGGGCGGCGCGAAAATTTATCTCAAGCGCGAGGATTTGAATCACACGGGCGCACATAAAATCAACAACGTCCTCGGTCAAGCACTGCTTGCCAAAAAGATGGGCAAAACCCGCTTGATTGCGGAAACGGGCGCAGGTCAGCACGGCGTTGCAACTGCGACTGCCGCCGCCTTGATGAACATGGAATGCGTTATTTTTATGGGCGAAGAAGATACCCGCCGTCAAGCTCTGAACGTCTACAAGATGCGCTTGCTCGGCGCGGAGGTCGTCGCCGTCAAGTCGGGAACTGCCACGCTCAAAGACGCCGTATCGGAAACTTTTCGCGAATGGACGCGCAGAATTTCGGACACGCATTACTGTTTGGGCTCGGTTATGGGACCGCACCCTTTCCCGACAATCGTGCGTGATTTTCAAGCCGTCATCTCCAAGGAAATTAAGTCGCAGATGTTGGCGGCGGAAGGTCGTTTGCCCGACGCCGTGATTGCTTGCGTCGGCGGCGGCTCAAATGCCATCGGAAGTTTTTGGCACTTCATTGACGACGGGCAAGTTCGGCTTATCGGCTGCGAGGCGGCGGGCAGAGGCGTCGACACCTTCGAGACTGCCGCGACGATTAACACGGGGCGTCAAGGAATTTTCCACGGCATGAAAAGTTATTTCTGCCAAGACAAATTCGGCGGGATTGCGCCCGTGTATTCGATTTCCGCAGGGCTCGATTATCCCGGTATCGGTCCCGAACACGCTTACCTGCACGACATAGGACGCGCCGAATACGTTCCCGTGACCGACGCCGAAGCCGTTGACGCGTTCGAGTATCTGTCGCGCACGGAAGGAATTATTCCCGCCATTGAATCGGCTCACGCCTTCGCGCACGCTCAAAAAATCGCTCCGACCATGTCCGCCGACAAAATTATCGTTGTCACGTTGTCGGGGCGCGGCGACAAAGATTGCGTGTCCGTCGCAAAGTTCAGAGGAGTTAATTTGCATGAGTAACATAAAAACAGCCTTTACGCGCGGCAAAGCGTTCATTCCGTTCATAACGTGCGGCGACCCCGACTTGCCGACAACCGCCGAAGCCGTCCGCGAAATGGTCAGAAACGGTGCCAACTTAATCGAGCTGGGCATACCGTTTTCCGACCCGACGGCTGAAGGCGTCGTGATTCAAAACGCAAATTTGCGCTCACTTAGCGGCGGCACGACGACCGATAAAGTTTTTGAGCTGGTGCGAGACCTTCGGCGCGACGTGAAAATTCCGCTGGTGTTCATGACTTATGCGAACGTCGTTTTCGGCTACGGCGCGGAAAAATTTATTTCGACCTGCGCGGCAATCGGGATTGACGGACTGATTCTGCCCGACGTGCCGTTCGAGGAAAAGGGCGAATTCTTGCCGATTTGCAGGGCACACGGCGTCGACTTGATAAGCATGGTTGCTCCGACGTCCGAAAACCGAATCGCAATGATCTCGCGGGAGGCTGAAGGTTTTCTTTACGTCGTTTCAAGTCTGGGCGTCACGGGCACGCGCAGTAAAATTGTCACCGACCTTGCGCCGATTGTTAAAGTTGTCCGCGAAAACACCGATATTCCCTGCGCAATCGGTTTCGGAATTTCGACGCCCGCTCAAGCGGCGGAAATGTCGCGCTTTGCGGACGGCGTCATCGTCGGTTCGGCGATTATAAAAATTTTGGCTGAATACGGTACAGACGCGCCAAAACTTATCGGCGCATTCACGAAGTCCATAAAACAATCAATCTTATCGACGCACGAATAACTTGCGGTTTAAATTTGAGGAGGCGATTTGATGTTCAATTTTGCTCGGAAGGATACGGAATTTTTCGACCTGTTCGTTGAGAACGCGAAATTTTTTCACTTGGGCGCAGTGATGCTCGACGCGCTGATTAAAGACCCGAACAAGTCCCTTGAGCACATCGAGGAAATTTTGGGGCTTGAGTCTTCCGCCGACGAAGTCAACGAAAAAATCATCAACAAGCTGAATTTGAGCTTCATAACGCCGATTGACCGCGAAGACATTTACGCAATCGCAGGGGAGCTCGGCAACGGTATCGATATGTTGCAGGGCGCACTTCAGCGAATCATCATGTACCACGCTGGACACTCCACGCGCCGCAGTCCCGACCTGACCAAATTGCTCGTCGACGGCACTAATGAGCTTGTCAAGGCGTTCAAACTCCTCAGCGACGTGAAAACCAATCAGCGCGAAATTTTGGACGCCGTCCACAAAGTCGCCGACTACGAGAGCAAAGGCGATTTAATCTACCGCGCGGAAATCGGAATTCTGTTCGACGAGGCTGTCGAGGCGGCAAAGGAGCACGGTGCCAGCCGCGCAGTCATTCACCTGATTAAATGGAAAGATATTCTTGAGGACGTCGAGGAGGCACTTGACCACACCAAGAAAGTTTCCGATATGATTCGCGGCGTCGTCATGAAGTACGCCTGACGCAATTTGAAGGAGGATTTTTTCATGGGCAAAACTTTGGAAGATGTGCTTTGGGAGCTTGAATACGCCGACAAACTCGACCGTAAGCACGCAAAAAAATTTGTCAAGGTCAACGATTCTTTTGGCGAAGACACGCTCGAAGACTGCTTGCGCAACGGCTTGAACGCTTTGGAAGATTTTGAGCTTTCCGCCGACGAAAAACTTGTTAAAGCTTATCGCGAAATGCGCACGCTTGAAGAACACGACTTCGATAACGGCAACCCCGTCATGAAACAATTTACGGACGACGACGAGCTTGTCAGAATTCTTTATGCGGATATGAGCGACGCGCTTCACGCAAAGGCAACCATAAATTTCCGAACGACAATGTCTCTTGAAAGCGCGAAATTTATTCTGATTGCTCTTGCCCGCGCCGTGCTCGACAAGTCGAACGTCAAGACCATAATGCAAGATTGCGGCGTCAGCTTTGAAGATTACGGCAGGCGCAAATCGCTCAAGAAATTTATCGCCGACAGCACCGAGCCGATAATCAAACTGCGCGGGAAAGAACGTGAACGCCTTGATTCGTTGCAAGCTCGTTACGGCAAAAAAGTCGGACTCAAAAAATATTTATACGAATAATCTTGTCGCATATCCGAACAAAAATTTTAGCGGCTCCCCGAAATTGGGGAACCGCTGTTTTTTTCAGTATTGGTCGGGATGACAGGACTTGAACCTGCGACCTCATCGTCCCGAACGATGCGCGCTACCAAACTGTGCTACATCCCGAAAACGTTTGCCATTTTAACAGACGCCGTCAAAAATTTCAAGCCCGCGCCGCAAGAAAATTCCACAGCTCATCAATCAGCGCGTTGACCGTCGTCGAGTGCGTCGCACGTTGCGCAAGCGAATCAATTTCACGGTCGAGGACGTCAGCCGTCAAATCGGCGGGGAAAATTTTTTCGTCGAGCGTGCGGCAATAATCGACCAGCGCGTTGCAGTGAATGTTGTAGCGATTTTCGTAAAGGACGTGCGCCAAATATTTCGCAAGCCCCGACTGCAACGGCGTGAACGTGTCGAAATTCAGAGCCGCCCGACGTTCGTCGTCGCTTTGATTGTACGACGCCCAATGCTTCAGCGCGTCGACGTTCGGAAAATTTTCGTCGTCCGCCAAATCGGCAAGGGCATTAATCGAAATGGCGCGCATCACTTCCGCGAACGGCAGGTTGAAAAAATTTCTCGCCGCCGCGTCGCAAAGTGAACGTTCCCTGCTCGTAAGTTCGCCGCACGGATTGTAGTCCTTGCGCCGCAAATTTTTCGCAAGCTCATTCATACCGAACACCTCCAAGCGACGCCATTATACACGATTCGCCGCGTGCGTGCCGAAAAAATTTTCAAGTCCCGAATCCCTGCGCGGGGGTCGCTTTGAAAGCGACGGAACAGTTGGTGTTCTATTCGACGTTGCACTTACCGTAAGCCGCCGCGCTACTTTGACGTGTCGCCGAAAAAATTTTCAAGTCCCGTATCCCTGCGCGGGGCTTATTTTTTTTGAGCGGCTCGATTAAAATTCGCGGCATGAAAAAATATTTTTTGGCGCGACTGATTCAGCTGGTGCCGATTCTGTTCGGCGTGACGTTCCTGACGTTCGGCATGATGCAATTCGCGGCGGACGATGCCGTCGACAAAATTTTTGAGCAATCGGGCAGTGTCTCGGAGGAAATCAAAGCTGCCAAGCGCGCGGAGCTCGGACTCGACCAACCGTTCATGATTCAGTACGGGCGATGGCTCGGCGGCGTCTTGACGGGCGATATGGGCACGTCGTTTATCAGCGGCAAGCCGGTTTTTGAGACGTTCGCCGACAAATTGCCCGCGACGATTGAATTAATGCTCGTGTCGATTGTGCTGACGATTTTCATTGCGACGCCCGCAGGAATTATCGCCGCCGTCAATCAAAATCGCCCGCTCGACCTGCTGATTCGCACGGTGAGTTTCGTCGGCAACTCCCTGCCGAATTTTTTCGTCGGACTGTTGCTGATTTACGTGCTCGCGCTCAAGCTCAATCTGTTGCCGATAATCGGGCAAAACGTCACAATGCCCGCGCTGACGCTGACAATCGCAATGGGCGCAAAGTACACGCGACAAATTCGCGCCGTCGTGCTTGAGGAGCTCGATAAACCATACGTCACGGGCGCACGAAGTCGCGGCATCGACGAAATAACCATCCTGATTAAAAGCGTCCTGCGCTCGTCGCTGATTATGATTATCACGTTGCTCGCGCTGTCAATGGGCTCACTGCTCGGCGGCACGGCGATTGTCGAGACGATTTTCATGTGGGACGGCGTCGGCAAAATGGCTGTCGACGCGATTTTAATGCGCGATTATCCGCTGATTCAAGCTTACGTCGTTTGGATGGCGATAATTTACGTGATGATGAATCTCGCGGCGGATTTACTGTATCATTGGCTTGACCCGCGTGTTCGTTACGGGGAGGCGTCGTCATGAAAAATTATCGACAGCTTGCACCGTATCTGACGGCGGCGGGATTTTTAATCGTCGTTGCAATTTTCGCGCCGCAGTTGACGCCGTTCGACCCATACGCGCAGGATTTGGAAGGCGCACTGACTCCGCCGAACGCGCAAAATTTATTGGGCACCGACCGCTACGGACGCGACGTTTTATCGCGGGTAATCGTCGGCTCGCAGACGACCCTTTGCGCGTCATTGCTCCTGCTTGCGACAATGGCGACCGTCGGCAGTTTAATCGGCGCACTTTGCGGCTACAAGGGCGGGCGGCTCGACGTGGTGTTAATGCGGCTGTCGGACGTGTTCCTTGCCTTCCCGCAAATGGTTTTCGCAATCGCGGCGGCGGGCGCACTCGGCGGCG
>JADEZP010000112.1 GCA_015206805.1 Quinella sp. 1Q7
CGAAACGCCTGCACCCGTCGACGAATCGTCTCAAGCCGACGAAACGCCTTCAACCGCCGACGAATCGTCTCAAGCCGACGAAACGCCTGCACCCGTCGACGAATCGTCTCAAGCCGACGAAGCACCTTCAACTGTTGACGAATCGTCTCAAGCCGACAAATCGCCTGCACCGACTGAAAATCCGCCGTCAACGCCGCAAGCCGCACCGACTTTCACGCAGGAACAAATGGCGCAGACTCAAGCGATGATTATGGCTCAATTCAATCAAATGCAGATGATGCAACAGGCGGCGATTGCTCAAGCACAAGCACAGGCGGCTGAACAAATTCGTTTGCAACAGGCACAAGCTCAAGCGCAACAACCTCCGCCCGCGCAGGTCGACAACTCGCAGAACGAGGAAAAAATTCGTCGGCTCGAAGAAGAAATCGCGCAGATGAAAGCGTTGCTTGCGGAAGTGCTCGGTCGCGAATCTAAACGCGGCTCAATTTCCCTGCACGAAGCGATGAAACTTCAGGAAGTCGACGAAGAAATTTTGGCGGAAATGGCGACGCAATCCAACGCCGGCGATACGCTTGCCGATGTTCACACGCCCGCCGCAAAGTCGACGCTGACCAACTACCTCAATGAGCACGTGAAATTTTCCGACGGCATAAAGCTCAATCGGCACGGCGTGAGAATCGCCGCACTTCTCGGCACGACGGGCGTCGGCAAAACGACCACGCTTGCCAAAATCGCCGCGAAATTCGTTTTGGAACAGCGCACAAGCGTCGCGCTCATTACGGCGGACACTTACCGCATTTCAGCCGTCGAACAGCTCAAAACTTATGCGGACATTTTGGAATTGCCGCTGGAAATCGTTTACAATCCCGCCGAACTCATGGGGGCGATTGAACGTCACCGCGACAAAGAACTTATCCTAATCGACACGGCGGGGCGCAGTCAGCACAACGATTATCAACTGCGCGAACTCGAAGACCTCCTGCGCGTCAATCCACGTATCGAAAAACATTTGGTTATCAGCGCGACGACAAAACTCACCGACGCCCGACAAATCATCAACAAATTCGCGAAGGTTTCGCCCGACAAAATCGTCTTTACCAAAATCGACGAGACCGGCAGTTTGGGCATGATTATAAATCTTCTGCGCGACAAGCCGTATGAGCTGTCGTACATCACCACGGGGCAAAGCGTCCCAGACGACATTGAGCGGGCGAATTCCGATATGTTGACGGATCTCCTGCTCAAGAAAGTCGACGAGCAGTAACGAGGTATTTGAAATGTCCGACCAAGCAGCCAAGCTTAGAACTTTGCTTGAGGAACGCGCCGAAGAGGATGCTCGCGAACGCAAGATTGGCGAACTTTATTTCGGCATGGCGGATACCACTCGCGTCATCGCCATTACCAGCGGCAAAGGCGGCGTCGGCAAGACGAATCTCGCCGTAAATCTGTCCGTCGCTTTGCAAATGGCGGGGCAACGGATTATGCTCGTCGACGCTGATATCGGTATGGCGAACGTCAACTTGCTTATGGGCTCCGTCACGAATCGCAGTTTGATTGAACTTTTGGACGACGACGTTCAGCTTGAAGACGTTGTCGAATACGGCGTGGAGGGCGTGAAATATATTTCGGGCGTCGCGGCGGTTGAGGCGGCGTTGAATCTAAGTCGCTCCGAACAGCGCAAGCTTCATAAAAAATTGGGACGTTGCTCCGAACTTGCCGACATCGTGATTATCGACACGGGCGCAGGTTTGAATCGCAACGTCATTGAATTTGTATTGGCGGCGGAAGAAGTTTTGCTTATCACCACGCCCGAACCGACTTCGCTCGCCGACGCTTACGCCGTCATAAAAGCTTATTCGACTTACACGGCGCGGCGCAACATCAAGCTCGTCGTCAATCGTATCCGCGACGAGGAAGACTCTTTCGACGTTGCCGAACGAATCAATCAGACCACGAAAAAATTTCTCAACATGTCGATTGAAACGCTCGGCTACATTTACGAAGACAAAGCCGTTCACGACGCCGTTCACGCGCAGGAACCGTTCATCATTGCCGAACCGGATTCGCCCGCCGCACGTTGCGTCTTTGAAATTGCCAACAGCTTGCTTAGCGGCGAAAAGATGAATTCCGTCTCCAGAGGTTGGCGCGCATTTCTCGACCGACTTTTCGGCTACTGAAGTTTTCGCGCAGTCCGAACGTTTGAATTCAATTTAATGTTTAGAATCTACTTTCTCTTTGCTTGTCCAAAGAGAAAGTAGCAAAGAGAAAGACAGCCGCCTACGAAAACGTCACGTTTTCTAACGGCGGCGACGCAGGGCGCGCGTCCATGCGCGCCCCTTAACTCACGACACTCATCCATGCGCGGTCTCAAATTCGCGGCGGGCGTCAAGCTGTCTTCATATTGCGCACAAAAAAATCCTCGGCAGTCTGATGACCGTCGGGGATTTTTTTATTGCCGTTTGAAAAGTTCTTCGTAGTGTTCGATTTTGTAGTCGAGCCGCTCAATCGTCGTGCGCAAACGTTCTTCCTGCGCAATGAGTCGCGCCCGTTGCTCAATCAGAATTTGTTTGCGCCGCTCAATGCCCGTGCCCGCCTGCAAAAGCGTCACGTACTCAATCAACGCCTCAATCTGCACGCCCGAACTGCGCATGCACTTGATGAACGATACCCATTTGCACGCCGCCTCGTCGTAGTCGCGAATTCCGTTGCGCCTGCGCGGCACCGGCGGTATCAGCCCGATTCGTTCGTAGTAGCGCAGCGTGTCCGTCGTTATGTCGAATTCCTTACTGACTTCGCCAATCGTCATGATCATCACTCCGAAAAAATTTCTTCCGTTGCAAGTTTATCAGCTAAAGTCAACTTTAAGTCAAGGAACGTTTAAATCGTCGCGAAGAAATCTTTTGACGCCGTGTCCGCAAAAACTTCCGCGTCGAAATTTTTCAGCTCGCCGCGCAGATAATCGGCAAGCTCGCGGACAATCGGAAATTCCGTGGCGAAATGTCCCGCGTCGACTACGTGAATGCCGCGTTCGACCGCCGCTTGAGCATCGTGATATTTAACGTCGCCCGTGACGAATGCCTCCGCGCCGAAAAATTTCGCCTTGGCAATGAAACTTGCTCCCGCGCCCGAACTGACGCCGACCTTGCTTATCGGGAAGTCGCCCGCGCAGATTAATCGGACGTTGTCGGCACCGAGAGACTGTTTGACGTGGCGGGCAAAATCTTCGGCGGACATCGGCGTTTCAAGCGTGCCGAGTCGTCCCAAAGAAAATTCTTCGTCGCCGAAATTTTTCACGTCGCGCAGTCCGATTCGCTTTGCAAGCACGTCATTGACGCCGCCCGTCGCGCTGTCAAGGTTGGTATGCGCCGCGAAAACTGCCACGTCGTTTTTGATGAGCCGAGCGATTTTTTTGCCGAGCGGCAGGTCAGTGCGAATGTTTTTAATTGCGGTGAATATCAGCGGGTGGTGCGCGACGATAAGTTGTGCGCCGAGCTCAATCGCCTGTTCAATGGTTGCGTCCGTCACGTCGAGGCAGACGAAAATTTCTTTGACGGGTGCCGACGGCTCCCCGACCAAAAGTCCGGGATTGTCCCAATCTTCGGCGAGAATTCGCGGCGCAAGGCGATTGACGGCGTCCGCCACGGTTTGTACGGTGCAATGTTTCATAATGTAGCCTCCAGAAATTTCAGCACGTCGTCGAATGTCGCGGCAAGATTCGGGTAAAAAATTTTCGGGCGATCAATCATCACGACGGGCAAATTCAAAATTCGCGCCGCCTCCAATTTCGTATCGGTGCCGCCGACGTGCCCGCTGTCCTTTGTGACGACGACATCAGCCTGCGCGTGGCGGAAAAGTTCGACGTTGAGCGCGACGCTGAACGGACCTTGCACGGCGACAATTTGTTTGGGCGTCAAGCCGAGCGTTTCACATTGCGCCAAAACATCGGCTGTCGGCAAAACTCTTGCGGTCAAGTTGCAATCGCGGAGTCTGTCGACGAAAATTTTCAGCGTGCGACTGCCCGTCGTGAGGAAAATATTTTTGCCGAGCTTAGCCGCCGTTTGAGCCGCCGCTTCGCAGGTGTCGACGTGAAAAATTTTTTCGTAAGTCGGCGCGGTTTGAGCGCGTTCGTAGCGGACGTATGGAATCTGCGCGGCTTGAGCGGCGTTGACGGCGTTGGCGGAAATATTTTTTGCGTAAGGGTGGCTTGCGTCGACGAGGCACGAAAATTTTTCGTCGCGCAGAATTTTTTCGAGTTCGTCTCCGTCAAGCGGCTTGTCGTTGATTTTGAGTCCCGCGCAGTGTTCGAGGAGTTTGCGCCCGTAATCACTGACGACCGACGCCGTCACGTCGAAGCCGCGTTCAACGAGAATGCCTGCAAGTTCGCGAGCATCTTCGGTGCCCGCGACGAGAAAAATTTTTTTGTACATCGAATCACCTGTTTGTGAAGCGATTTACGGGGCGCGCATGGACGCGCGCCCTGCGGTCGCCGCCGTTAGAAAACGTGACGTTTTCGTAGGCGGCTGGCTTTTCTTTGCTACTTTCTTTTGGACAAGCAAAAGAAAGTAGATGCTACAACCTCAATCGAAGTTCAACGTTACGGGCGGCGCGACGCCAAATCACCGCAACGCCCGCCGCGAATTGTAATGCCGCGCAAAAATTTTTTCAAGCGACGATTTTTTTATCGGACGATACCTGCTATAATCAACCGCCGAAAAAAATTTTTTGGGAGGACACCATGAAGATTTTGGCACGACAAGTGACTTTGGATTTATATAACTGCGACACGAGCCGCTTGAGCAATGTCGACGATATAAAAGACACGTTGAAGAGCGTGTTCGGCAGCGAGCCGCGCCTTAGTGCCGAGGTCATCGACGAGGGGCACTGCTCAATTATCGGCGCGTTTGCCGAAGGGCACATCGCCTTGCACGTCTACCGCGAGCTTCGTTACGTCGCGGCGGATATTTTCAACTGCACCGAATCCGACGACGGCGAAGAACTTGCCAAAGCCCTGCGAAAATTTTTCCGCCCCGACAAAATTAAATCGACGTTCCTCAAGCGCGGAGATTTCGGTCTGGAACGCGAAGTCAAACCTAAGATTAAAGTTCGTGTCGCGCCGTTGCGACGTGTCAAGAACGTCGGCGCGAAGGTCGTTAAAAAATTGGTTCGGAGGGGCAACTAAATGACATTTACTCAAGTCGCCGAGCTCTATCGCAGCGTCGGCAAAACTAAAAAGTGTACGTTCATTTTCTGCGCGGATCACGGCGTCGCGGCGGAAAACGTCAGTGCTTATCCGCAGGCGACGACCGCCGATATGGTGCGCAATTATCTTGTCGACGCGGGTGCCGCCGCCAATGTCTTTGCGAAGTTCGCGTATTCGGAACTGTATATCGTCGACGTCGGTGTTGATGCCGATCTGTCGAATCTGGAGGCTTACGGGCTTGTCAACAGAAAAATTTCGCGCGGCACCAAAAACATCACTCAAGGTCCGGCAATGACCGTTGATGACGCAATGAAGTCCGTCCGTATCGGCAAGAAGCTTGCGGAGGAGGCGATTGCCGCCGGTTGCAACTGTTTCCTGCTCGGCGAAATGGGTATCGCCAATACGACCGTCGCCGCCGCCATTACCGCCGCTTACTTCGGACGCAAGCCCGAAGACGTCACGGGACGCGGCACCAACATTGACGACGAAACGTTTCGCCGCAAAGTCGAAGTCGTGCGCCGCGCCATTGCCGTCAACAAGCCCGATTCAAACAGTATGCTCGACGTGCTTACGAAAGTCGGCGGCTACGAATTCGGCGCAATGGCGGGCGTCATTATCGCCGCGTATCATCACAACTGCATCGTCATGCTTGACGGATTCAACTCGTCAGTCGCCGCGCTCATTGCCGAAGACATTTTGCCGCAATCCGTCGACTGCCTAATCGCCTCCCACGTCAGCCGCGAAGTCGGGCATAAAAAAATTTTGAAGTACTTGGACTTGCAACCGATATTCAATCTCGACCTTGCGCTCGGCGAAGCTATCGGAGCGTCAATCGCCGCCCGCGTCCTCGACAACATCGTTTACATAATGGTTTGCGGTCCCGACGACGACTTCGACGGTGAACTCAAGGAAGAAGATCCCGCGCTTGAAGGTTTGAAGCGGCAACTCGGTCTTGAAGACGTTGACGGGCTCGACACGATTGACGACATACGCGATTTTGTCGGCGACGAAATTCAGATTCAGGAAATACCGATTGACTTCCACGTCAGCGAACTAAGCGAACACCGCATGGAGAGCGTCGAATTGCCCTTCAGCACGAATCTGCGCAACATTCCCCGCGCCTACCCGATTTCCGTCCGCGTTATCGGAGAAAACGACGACGACGTTGTTGCCGCAACCGACAGGACGTTTAATTTTTATCTTCAGACGATGCCGCACCTGCACGACCGCCCCATGAAAAATTGCCGCGACATTTTGGACAGCCTCACAAAGCCGCGCGGCAGTCTCGGTCATTTGGAGGAAATCGCAATTCAAGTCGCGGGCATCTCGAACGAAGATCAGCCGTCGAAAAAACTTCGGCACGCCGCGCTTGCCTTCACGAACACGGAAAATTGCATGAGCATTGTCGACCCCGAACACTACAATCCCGCCGCCAAGGGTGCACGCCGCGATTTGTCGACGGACTTCAGCGCGACGGCTCGGACGTTCGGCATGAAAATTTTTGTCGGCGTCGTCGACCCCGTCGGCAATTTGAACGTCGCCTTCAACTTCGGGCGCAACATCGCCGAAGAAATTTCCTTCGACACGCCGATAATCGCGCTGACGGATTTGGGGCACCTGCTGGAAGATAAAGTCGCCGAAAAATTTTCAGACGCGCTGCTTAATGCGGACGGCTCATTGAAATTCCCGCCCGAAGAATTTTTGCAACACGTCCCGAAAAAATTTCAGTGCATGACGAGCGCGCTAATCGGTGCAATCGTCGCCGCCGCTCACAACTCAACGTTGGTCGTCGTCGACATGGGCGCAATTGACATAATCACGCGCTACCTTGAGGAAATTTGTCCCGAAGTGCGACCGTTCGTCCTGCGTTCGGCACAGCTTATCGTCTATCGCAACGAGGACGGCACTCCGCTGGGCTTCGACGGCGAGGCGGCTTGTATGGGCGTCGAGGTCGTCGAGGCGGCTTTGACTGCGCTCAACGACATGAAAACTTTCGACGAGACGGGAGTAACCAAAGCGATTAAATGAATTCACTTGAACAACGCATAAAAAATTTCGGCGCGGAAAAAATTTTTGTCGCGCTGTTTTTATTTGTCGGCGTGATGATTTTGTTCACGCGCCCGCCGTATCAGCTCATGGACGAAATAAATCACTTCGCCCGCACGTGGCAAATATCCGAGGGAATTTTTTTGAGCCCGACGACGACAATCGGCGACTTCATACGCGGCGAGCACCGCTCGAAAAAAATTTTCAGCTTCGACGACACGGCACCGCCCGATACGTGGCGCGACAACATTTATATCGCGGAGGTGCCCGCGTCGTTCCTGCAGGAGGTTTTCATTGCCGACGCCAAGGAAAAACATTACGTGCACGCCTTCAAGTTCGACGACGTGAAAAATTTTTTGGCGACGCCGCTCAACGTTCAAGAGCGCGAACTCGTGATGATACCGCAAACGGGCGTTTACCCGCCGCCGACGTATTTGCCGCAAGCCGTCGTCGCAATAATCGGTCGTGAGCTGAATTTGAACGCGGGAATAATTTTCTACGCAATGGGCTTGAGCGGACTGCTTTTCAACGCGGCGTGCGTGTTCGCGGCAATGAAACTCCTTCCCGACGCAAAGCCGTTGATTTTCCTGTTGGCAATGATGCCGATGTTTTTGGTCGAGGCGGCGTCGACATCTGCGGACGCGGTGACTTACGGCGCGTGCCTTTTCGCGACGGCGTGGCTGTTATCGTTGCGGCGTTCGACGGAAAAATTTTCCCGCGCAGAAATTTTCGCGCTGATAATTTTGGCGGCGGTGATTGCGGCGTGCAAGTCGGTTTACGGCACGATACTGTTGCTGTATTTTTTCATTCCGCGTGAACGTGTCGGCGACTCGGCGAAAAAATTTTGGGCGTTCGGAATATTTTTGTTGGCGGTGAATTTGTCGACGGCACTAATCTGGACGGAGTTGTCGGTCACGGCGGCGGACGTTCAATTTTACACGAGCCGCTATCACGGAGACTTGACGGCTGACATTGCCGCGCAGAAAGTTTTCGTCGCCGAACACCCCGAAGCATTTTTCGCGGCGATGATAAATTCGTTGGCGCACTTCAAGACGTGGTACGCGGTGAGTTTTATCGGGACGTGGTCGCCGCAATGCGACGTGACTTTGCCGCCGATATTTTACCTGCTG
>JADEZP010000032.1 GCA_015206805.1 Quinella sp. 1Q7
ACGGAACGCGGCATTGCTTTTGCCTGACGGTCGGCGTCGCGGGGAAGTTCGATACCGACAGAGCGATAAACGTCCTGCACGAACGCGGAGCAGTCCACGCCGTCTTCAAGACCGCCCCAGCCGTAGCCTTCGCCCAAAAATCTGAACGCCTGCCGAATCAAATTGTTTTCGGTGCACGGGAGCGCGCTTTTGACGGTGCCGTTGTCTTTGGCGTCATCTTTATTGACTGCGTTGTCGAGAGCGAGAGTGAAGCCGTTAAATACGCTGTCGGAAGTGCTTGCGTCCGCTATCGTTACGGTGTAAGCAGTGGTACCGTCACCCGAGCTAAGAGCACCTGCAGCCAGTTTGACGACCTTGGTGGTTTTGTCGACGGAGACGCCCGTAGTACCCGCTTTGACGCCCGTGATTGTCGCGAGTTCTAAGGTAGCCACTTCATTTTTGTAGGTGATCGTAGCGGTGCCGCTGTTTTGCCAGCCCGCGTTTTGCTTACGAGTGATTTTCGCGTCGGTGCCGTTTGCCATCACGTCGAGATTTTGTTTGGCGGCGTCGTGGTCGAATTTCAGATCGTCGGCAATCGCGATTGTGTAGCTGTTGGAGACCCCTACCGTCTGATCCGCAGTAGTACCGAGCACGTCGCCGCTTGACAACGCGACTGTTTTAGCGTTTGTATTGACCGTAGCACCGCTGTTGAGTTCCGCTAACGTCACGCTGTCTTTAAGACCGTCGCCGCTGAGCGTCGTGAGGGTTGCGTAATCGTCGCCGGTGCTCTTTGTGGTCGCCGTGTAGGAGATTTTGGCTGTGGTGTCTTGCGTCCAACCTTCCTCTGTGTAGCCGCTCTTGTATTCAAAGGAGGTCGTTGCGTCGCCGTCGGCAGATGTCTTGCTGAAGTACGGGTCGGTGACTTCGCACGTCCTGCTTGCCAACGTGTAGCCCGCCGTCGTCGACGCGCTTTTGTAAGTGGCGGTCGATTTGCTGAACGTCCAGCCTGCCGCAGTCTTGACGGGTGCACTGACATTCGAGCCGAGCTTGAGTGTGTAACCTTTGGTGATTGTGACGTTGCTTGTACCGAGTGACGCTTTCGAGACCGTGACGACTTTGCCGCTCAATGACAGACCGCTTGTCGACTTAACGCCCTTGACCGTAATTTTGCCGTAAGTGGCTGTCGTGCCGTTGAGTGACCAAGAACTCGTCGTCTTGCCGGCAATGTTGACGGTCGAGAGAGTTGCCGCGCCGCTCAATGTTATCTTGCCGTCGCCGACAGTGACGATGATGTTGTTGCCGCTCTTGACGGTGCTGTAAGCCGCGCCCGCGATTGAAAGCGTCGACGTGTCATCGAAACCGACAATTGAGTCGTTGCCGTCGCCCGCGCTGTACTTGAACAGAACGTTATCGCCGTCGTTGTAAATGTAATCGTTGCTCTTGCCGCCGCTGATTGTGACGTTTTCGCTCCAGTTGCGGATTGAATCGTTGCCCTTGCCGCCGCTGATTGAAACTTTCGAGCCGCCGCTGTTCCAGATATAATCGTTGCCGTCGCCGCCGCTGATTGTGCTGTTGTTGTAGCCGCTGTCGTTGTAGATTGAATCGTTGCCCGCGCCTGCGTTGATTGAGGCATAGTAGCCGCTGTTTTTAATGGAGTCGTTGCCCGTGCCGCCGTTGACCGTGACATAATCGCCGTTGTTGTAAATGTAATCGTTGCCCGACCCGCCGTCAATTTTAACACTGTCGCCGTAGTTGGCGATATAGTCGTTGCCGTCGCCGCCGTTAATCGTCAAGCTGTCGCCTTCGGCGTGAATGTAATCGTTGCCCGCGCCGCCGTCTATCGAAACGTTGTCGACGTAGTAGTTGTCGATAGAATCGTTACCCGCGCCGCCGTTAATCGTCACGTCCGAGCCGTTGTTTTCGATTGAATCGTAACCGTTGCCGCCGTTGATTTTGACGTTCGCGCCGGAGTTTGTGATTGAGTCGTCACCGTTGCCGCCGTTGATTTTGACGTTCGCGCCGGAGTTTGTGATTGAGTCGTCACCGTTGCCGCCGCTGATTGACGTATTCGCGCCGTTGTTGTAAATGTAATCGTCGCCGTCGCCGCCGTTGATTGAAACTTTGTCGCCGTAGTTGTCAATGAAGTCGTCGCTGCCGAGAGCCAGAATCGTCGCGCCGCTTACCGTGTTGGTATAATTATCGGCACCGCTTGTGAGGCTGATGAGCTTGGAGCTTTGTCCGCCACCGAGCGTGCCTTTGATGTTGACGGTCGAAAGACTTGCCGCACCGCTCAATGTTATCTTGCCTTTGCCGACAGTGACGATGATGTTGTTGCCGCTCTGTTGCGTAGAGTAAGTGCCCGTGCCGTCACCAATCTGCAATGTCGAGGTCTCGTTGAAGCCGCTGATTTTGTCGTTGCTGTCGCCCGAGCTGTACATGAACAAAACATTTTCGCTGTCGTTGTTTTCGATATAATCCTTGCCCGTGCCGCCGCTGATTGTGACGTTATCGCTCATGTTGTCGATTGAGTCGTTGCCCGCACCGCCGAGAATTGTGACGTTGTCGCTCATGTTGTCGATATAATCGTTGCCCGCGTCGCCGCTGATTGAGACGTTTGAGATCATGTTGTCGATATAGTCGTTGCCCGCGCCGCCGAATATTGTCACGTAGCTGCCGCTCATGTTTTCAATGGAATCGTTACCGTCACCGCCGTTGATTGTCACGTTGTCGCCGTAATTGTCGATTAAATCGTCACCCGACGTGCCCGAAACAAGTGTATATGAATCTTCGTTTGAAATATTCGCCATAATGTCATCACCCTTCGTAAAACAGAAAAATTTTTTATATTATACCCGACTTCAAAAGCGGCGTGCAAGTTTACGGCGTCTTAAAGTTGCATGAAAAATTTTCCGCCGAGCGCGCGCCAAAATTCATGTTGTAAAAAATTTCGCGTTGTGGCAAAATGTCTACCATAAATTTTTAAGGAGCGATTAGAATGCTGATTGACAACGACGATAAAAATTTGGTCGAGAAAAAAATTTCGAGCGAGCCCGTATTTGACGGCGTGCTGCTCCACGTGCGCAAAGATACCGTCGAACTTCCCAACGGTCACACGGCACCGCGCGAATGGATTGAACACCCCGGCGCGTCGGCAGTAATTCCGCTGTTGCCCGACAATCAAATCATCCTCGTGCGACAATTCCGCTACCCCGTCGGCAAAGTCACGCTTGAAGTCCCCGCCGGCAAGCTCGACAAAATCGGCGAAGACCCAATCGAATGCGCACGCCGCGAACTGTCGGAGGAGACGGGCTACACGGCGGGCAAGCTGTGGAAACTCACGACGATTGCCACGACTGTCGGCTTCAGCAACGAATACATCCACCTGTACGCCGCCGCCGACTTGACGCCGGGGAAAATTCATCCCGACTCCGACGAATTCATCAACGTCGTCAAACTCCCGCTGACTGCCGCGCTTCAAATGGTCGAGACGGGCAAAATTTTCGACGCAAAGTCCGCCGTGTCAATCCTCCTGCTTGCTAAGCAAGTCTTCCACAAAACCAGGAATTCGTAATGCGCAATGCTGAATTGATTCGTCTGCGCCTGCTGAAGATTGTCGGAGCCGTCGCGCTGATTGTCGCGGTCACGAAATTTTTTCCGCACGTCGCGGGCGTAATTTTATGTTTGATTTTGCTCGGCGGCTACTACGGCTTGATGTGGCGCGCGCTGAAGTTTTGCCGCGTAAAATTTTTCGACACGCTCAAGAACGACCTGCTACGGATATTTATCGTCGCGGCGGTGAGCACGGGCTTTATCGCGGTGATGATAAATTCGCAGCAGATGATTTATTTTTGGGATTTGCTGGAGACTTACGAGCCGACGCTTTACTGCGAAGAAACGGTTTTCGCCGACCCGTGGCAGTCGCTGAAAGATTTGCGCCACTCAATCAATCACACCGACTATAACAATTTCCTGCCGATGCTGATGGCGTTGCCCATGCACATTTTCGGCAGGAGTTTCATTTGTTACGCAATTTACGTTTGGTTGATGTTTGGACTGCCCGCGATTTTTTTTGCGGCGGCGACGTTCAAACATATCTTCGACGGCGCGGGCGTGAAAATTTTTTCGTGCTCGGCGTTAATGGCGATAATATTGCTGTTGCCGATTGTCGAGATACCCGCGCTCGTCGGCTATGCGAACATCTCAATCCTGTTGCCGGGCGCGATAATCTTTGCAATGCTGTTGAGTTTGCGCCGCGCAGAAATTCAACGTGAGCCGCTGATTTTAGTTGCGATATTGTGCGTCGTGGCAGTCTTTCAGGCGCGGACGGCGGCTTATTTGATTTTGGGACTGTTCGCGGGCTACGCGGTGTTCGTCGTGATTGAAGGCTTCCGCGACCGCGCACTGTTGCCCGACGTGCTCAATTTGATACAAAAATTTTTCGTGATTGGCGTCGTCGGAGCAGTGGTGACGTTGCCGCTGTTCTTCCCGTTCATAAAGCACGCGCTGACTTACGACATCGCAACGGCTTATTCGGCTTACGCGCAGGGCTTCGACTACACGACGCGACTTTTCGTCCACGCAAGCGACTTGGGAATTCTGATTTACGCGCTGTTCGTTTTGGGATTGATTGTCGGCTTGAGCAACGGTCAACTTTTGCCGCACGTAATGTTTTGCGCGACGTGGTTTTTCACGGCGGAGCTGTTGATTTGCCGCGTGCAAGTCATCGACCTGCAACACAACTACACGATGATTTTGCCGTTCGCCTTCGCAATAATGACGTTAATTGCGTTCGTTATTGAGCGGCGGAAAATCTGCGCGGCGATAATTTTCGTGCTGATATTCGACTTCTGCCAAACGTTTTCGGCGACGCTGAACATCCCGAAAATTTTTCACCAGCCGTTCCCCGAACTCGTCCGCCGCGACATAAACGAACTTAAAACGCTCGTAAACGACCTCAACGCGCTGACGGCAGATACCGACAAAAAAATTTTTATCTTGTCGAGCAGTCCGCTGTACAATGCGCATACGCTGACGAAAATTTTTCTGCCCGACAATCACGACGCGTTGCCGAGCTTGATGAATACCGCCGACATCGACCTGCGCGACGGCTTCCCGACGCAACTGTTCGACGCGGATTATATTTTGGTCGCGGAGCCGCCGCAACTGCACATGCACGCGCAAGATCAATCCGTCGTCGTAAAGCCCGCCGAGTGGCTTTTGAATCCGTCGCCGATTTCGCGCCACTTCAAGCTGATTGACGAACGCACCTTCACTCCCGACGATTCGACTTCCGCGACGTTGAGGCTGTACGAAAAAATTTCGCCGCTTGAGCGTTCGGACATCGACTTTGCGGAAAACATCTTCGTTGAGCTTTATCCGAACAGCGACGAACTTTTTAAGGCGCGTTTTGAGCGATATAAGCGAGAACATTTCGGGGAGTGACTTCGCGCCGATAACGCGACTTCCGCAACGTTGAGACTTTACGAAAAAATTTCGCCGCTTGAGCGTTCGGACATCGACTTTGCGGAAAAAACCTTCGTTGAGCTGTATCCGAACAATAACGAACTTTTTAAGGCGCGTTTTGAGCGATATAAGCGAGAACATTTCGGGGAGTGACTTCATGGGCGATACGCTGTATGTTGTCGTGCCGTGCTATAATGAACAGGAAGTTTTGCGCGAGACCGCCAAACGTTTGCGCGAAAAATTTCGGACGCTGATTGCCGCCGAAAAAATTTCCGCGCGAAGTCGGATTGTTTTCGTCAACGACGGCTCAAAGGACGCGACGTGGGACATCATTCGCGAACTGCACGGGCACGACAAAATTTTTTCGGGCATAAATCTTTCGCGCAACCGCGGACATCAAAACGCCCTGCTTGCGGGACTTATGACCGTCAAAGACTGCGCGGACATGGTTATTTCGATGGACGCCGATTTGCAGGACGACATTGACGCCGTCGACGAAATGATTGCCCGCTACGCTGACGGCTTCGATATTGTTTACGGCGTGCGCAGTAAGCGGGCGACCGATACATTTTTTAAGCGGTTTACGGCGGAAACTTTCTACAAGCTGATGAAATTTCTCGGCGCGGATACCGTTTACAACCACGCCGATTATCGCTTGATGAGCCGTCGCGCGTTGGAGGGTTTGGCGCAATTCGGCGAAGTAAATTTATTTCTGCGCGGACTTGTGCCGCTAATCGGTTACCCGTCGACGAGTGTCCTTTACGAGCGTGCGGAGCGATTCGCGGGCGTGAGCAAATATCCGCTCAAGAAAATGTTGTTCTTCGCGTTGCAGGGGATAACGTCGCTTAGCGTAGAGCCGATTCGCCTGATAACGACCGTCGGCGTGGCAATGTCGACCGTAAGTTTTGCCGTGATACTTTGGACGCTGTACGAATATTTTTTCGGCGACACGGTACGCGGCTGGGCAAGTATGTTGGCGTCGCTGTGGTTTATCGGCGGGTTGATTTTGCTGTCAATCGGCATTGTCGGCGAATACGTCGGCAAGATTTACTTGGAAACTAAAAAACGCCCGCGATTTATCGTGAGCGAATTCCTGAACGTCCCTTGATACCCGTAAGCTGACACGGTGCGCGGTCTGGCAAGTATGTTGGCGTCGCTGTGGTTTATCGGCGGGCTGATTTTGCTGTCAATCGGCATTGTCGGCGAATACGTCGGCAAGATTTACTTGGAGACTAAAAAACGCCCGCGCTTTATCGTGAGCGAATTCCTGAACGCTTGATTTGGAGGTGCTTTAATGTTTGATGATCTCGGCGGATTTTTGATTAATCTGATTGCCGGACTGCCCGGCATCGTCATTGCAATGGTCGTCCACGAATACGCGCACGCACGCGTTGCCTTCGCGCTGGGCGATTATACGCCGCAAATGCAGGGACGTTTGACGCTCAATCCTGCCGCGCACGTCGACCCGATTGGACTGTTAATGTTGTTCCTCGTGCATTTCGGCTGGGCAAAACCCGTGCAGATAAACCCGATGAACTTCAGCAACCCGCGCCGCGACGACATACTTGTATCGCTGGCTGGTCCCGCGTCGAATTTGATAACGGCGTTTCTTGCGCTGATTTTGCTGGTTTTGCTGGCAAAGCTCGACGTGCCGTTCACGGAGGGATTGCTCGTCGTGTTCAATCTGATAATCATCTACAACATAAACTTTGCGATATTCAACATGTTGCCGATACCGCCGCTCGACGGCTCGCACATTCTGCGCAACCTGTTGCCCTACGAATTGGCGCGGCAATTTGAATCACTCGAACGTTACAGCTTTATATTCCTGCTGATAATCATTGCGACGCCGATTTTGAGCTACGTGTTTGTGCCGTTGCAACGATTCATCTTCGGGATATTCAAGGGCATTGTCGGCGTCCTGCTTTAAAGCAGTCTGTTGCCCGTGTCGAAGTCGTAAAGCGATTCGCACTCGTCGATTATGGCGTCAAGCTCGGCGCGGGTGCCGAACATCTTCATGTGGCGATAGAATTGTTCGCGGTGCATGACGACCGACCGTATGAACGCCGCCGCATAATCCGTGAACATGCCCTGCGCGTCGAACAGCTCCCAAAATTTTTCGACGCTGTCAGCCGTCGCCACGCCGTATTCAATTCGGTGCAACAGCCGCGACAATTCCGCGCGGACTTCCGACGTGAACATCGTCTTCAACAGCGCAAGTTCGGGCATTGACCGCGACGCACGTACCAGCCAAAATTCCGTTTGCAGGTCGTCGTCGAAGTTGTCGAAGCCGCAATCAATCAGCCGCTCCAAAAGTTCGGGCGGCGATTTTTTTTTCAGCGGCAGAAGTCGCACCTCCTTGTAGAACGACGCGTAAAGCAATCGCTCAAATTCCGTGCGCGTGTACAGTCGCGACACGATGCCGCCGAAAACTCCGCGCATAAGTTTTTCCAGCACCGACCAATGCCGTATGTTGCGGAAACTCGTCAGCCAACAGCCCGTTTGCTTGAGATACGTCGAAAAGCCCGCCGCAATGTCTTGCGGATTCGTGACGACCTCCAACGTCAAATCGCCGATTATCGCGTCGAAAAATTCTTCGGGGAACGGCAGCCGCTCCTCGCGATAATCAAGCACCGTCGTCCGCACGTCGGGGCAGTCAACGTTCGCCTCCGCCGCGACAAAAAAAATTTCAGCCGTCGGAAAACGTCCGCGCAGTTCCGCAAGATACGCGCCGCTTTCGACGACCAAAATCCGCTGAAAAAAATCTTCGCCCGTCACAAAATCCAACAGGCTCGGTTTGATGTCCTCCACGTCACACCTCCGGATTGAGTTCGTCGCCGTATTCCTGCAGAAAAATTTTTTGGTAGCGGCGATATTTCGGGTCAAGCGGCTTTTCTTTCGGGCAGTGAATGCACCAAAAATCCGCCGACTGATTCGGCACGACGACCTTGTAGCCCGCGCGCGCGAATTCCTTGCACTGCGACGTGTCGTACAAATGCCAACCGTCGAATAAATCTTCGCGCCACGGCAAATCGTATTGCGTCGCGAAAAAAAGCCCGTCGACCGACTCAACCTGCTGATAATCGCCGTCGGGCTCGGCGCACTCCGAATCAACGACGCTTTCGGGCTCGCAGGCGTGGAGCACCCGACCGTAAGTCCGCATACCGTCCCACCAAACGCCCGTCGCGGGCAAATTCATGCAACCGATAACTCCGACTGCGCCAATCGTCGCGTCGCCGAAAATTTTCAGCAAGTCGCCGATAAGATTTTTGTTGACGATCAGCGTGTCTTGGTGCAGATAAATTTTATACTTGGCGTCGGAATTTTTCATGGCGCGATTGTAGCCCGCCGTCATTGATTCGGCGTCGCGAACGTCGATAAACTCGGCACTCATGCCCGCAGGAATCGTCAAGTGCTCCAGATACAGGCGGCATTCGTCGTACCACCAATCGCTGTTGACGCACGTAATGAACGCAATTTTTTTGTCGTCAAGCAAAATCAACACCTCCAATCATCCTCGGACAGCCATTCGTTTCGTGAAGTAGTTCCAGACCGTGACAATCGCCGTCGCAAAAATTTTCGCAAGCATGTAGTGGAAGCCCGTCACCGCGACGAAAAACCACATGCACAGCTGATTGAGCCCCAAGCCCATTACGCCCGTCACGAAAAAAATCGCCGCTTGACGCGTCGTCTGTTTGCCCGCGCCCTTGAAGACGTAAGCGACGCACAGCCAATAATTGAACACGACCGACACTCCGAACGATATTGCCGACGAATACAGGTAGTAAAGCCCCGCCCACTCCGTCAGCGCGAACAGCAACGAATAATCGACCAGGAATGACAGCCCGCCCACGAAACAGAATCTCACGAGCTCCGCAAATCTTTCGTGTGTCATTACGTCACCTCAAAGCCGCAAAATTCACGGCGGAAATATTTTCAGCCTCAAGCGCGGCAAGGACTTTCGGGCTTGTGACGGCGGCAAGTTCCGCCTCGAAGTCGTGGTCCCATTGGCAGAAGTCCTGCAGAATTTTATTGTCGGTGCCGGGGTGCAACATGACTTCCGTCGTGCCGTCTCGCAGGTTTTCAATCAGCTTGAGCATGAAATTTTCTCCGACAGCCTCGCCCGCCACAATGCCCGCGAAGTGATTCGGCGTCGCGAAATTTTTTCTGTGCGCATGAAAAGCCGCGAACTTTGCCAACGAATTCAAGCCGAAGCGTCCGACGAATTGCCCGAAGGTTTTCAGTTCGCCGTCGAAAAGTTTTGCGTCCGCCACGCGCATTGCACGCAGTCCCGCCGCCGACGCCAACTCCAAAACGATTTTGACGATGCCGGGCACGTGGTGCAGGTGTTGATGGCTGTCGACGTGCGTAAGTTTGACGCCCGCCCGCTGAATTTTTTCAAGTTGCGCCGCAAGCTCCGCACGCACCTCCGCCAATGAAATTCGCCCGCGCAGATACAGTTTCAGGAACGCGACGTAATCGGCATGAAAAATTCCCTCCGCCGTGACCAGCGTGGGAATTTCTTTCGGCGGCAGGACGGGGTTGCCGCAAGCAAGCGTGAAGTGTATTCCGACGCCCAAGCCCGAAATTTTTTTCGCGACTTTGACCGCGTCGTCGAAGGCAATTCCGCCCGCCATAAGTGTCGCCGACCTCAAGCACCCGCGATTGAACGCACGCTCCACGGCGCGATTTATCAGCTCGTGTCGCCCGAAGTCGTCCGCGTTCACGATTAGTTGTTTCAAGTAAAATCCTCCTATCGCGCAGGAATATTCGCGTCGCCGTCAAACGAATAAGCCCGTCAAAAAAATTTTTAACGGAGTCTGATTTGATGAGCCCGATGATAATTGCAGTCGTCGCCTTTCTGATTGACGCGCTACTTGGCGACCCGCGCAGTAAGTTTCACCCCGTCGTGATGATGGGCAATTTAATTTCCCTGCTCGAAAAAATTTTGCGCCGCGAACTCGACAGCCCGTTGCTACAAATTTTCAAGGGCACTTTGCTCGTCGGAGCGGTCGTCGTCGTCGCGTATGTCGTCGGATTTGCCGTGGAGCTGTTGTCGCACGCAATGCCCGCTCTCGCCGCGCAGGTGTTCATTCAAGCGTTGGTGTTGAGTTTCATGATAAGTCCGCGCACACTCGGCGACGCCGCCCGCGAAATTTTTTATCTGCTGGAATCGGAGAACTTGCCCCGTGCCCGTGAAAAGGTCGGTTGGATTGTTGGGCGCGATACCGCCAACTTGAACGAGGCTGAAGTTTCGCGCGCAACCGTTGAGACCGTCGCGGAGAATACCGTTGACGGCGTGATTTCGCCGCTGTTTTATTTTGCCGTCGGCGGATTGCCGCTTGCCGTCGCGTACAGGGCGATTAACACAATGGATTCAATGCTCGGCTACAAGAACGAAAAATATTTTTATTTCGGACGCGTGGCGGCTCGGCTCGACGACGTTGCGAATTTCATTCCTGCGCGGCTGACGGGCTTGTTGTTCGTCGGTGCGGCGATTGTCCTGCACCTCGATTGGCGCAATGCCTTCAACATGATGCGACGCGACGCAAGTAAGCATCCCAGTCCGAACGGCGGTTGGGCGGAGGCGACGGTTGCGGGCGCGCTGAACATTCGGCTCGGCGGCACGAACTATTATTTCGGCGAACCGCATTTCCGCGCGTACATGGGTGAGCCCAACGAAATTTTGGAGGCGGCGCACATTCTCGGAGCGATTCGGCTTATGTACACCGCCACGATTTTATTTCTGACGTTCGCTTGCGTGATTAGGTTTTAAGCGTCGGTGTCGCGCCGTATCAAGCGTTGAACTGAATTTGACGTTTAGGATCTACTTTCTTTTGCGTGCCCAAAAGAAAGTAGCAAAGAAAAGGGCACCTCGCGGGGGCGTTGGTAGTAATTGTTCCGACGTTGAGCCTACCCGCAGCCGAATGTTGCCCGCGGACTTCGCGTCACGCTCAGTGCGCGGGCAGGCCGCACGTCCTGTGCGGCCTCTTGCTTGTCAATCAAACACTTTCGGCAACAGGTCGGCAATGTCAATCGTTATTGGCATGAAGTACAGCCCGCCGCTCGACGTTTTGATAAAGTCGATGACCTGCTTGGCGAAGGCAATGTTCCAATCCATTGTCGGCAGGAAATTTTTCGGGAAGACCGCTTTATCTTTGCGCTCCCAATAGCCGCGACTGCGACTGCTCAAAACCGGCGACACGCCCCAATAAATTTCGTGCCCGTCCAAAAGGTCAGCGAACATTTCCAGATAGCGCATGTCGAAAAACGGTTGCGTAAAGAATCCGACTGCGCCCGCTTGAGCTTTGCGCTCCACGCGATAAAGTTCGTCGCGAATGCCACTGCGATATTGGTCGATACCCGCGTAAACTTTCACGTCGGGCAATTCGTCGCGGAACTTGCGGATAACGTCGATTGTCTCCGTCGGGTAAACAGTGCGCGTCAAATCCTTCGGCGGGTCGCCCGCGATAATCAGCACCTCACGAATTCCGAAGCGTATAAAATCGTCGCGCATTGGGAGCGGCTTTGCAAGGTCGATGTCCATTGCGCGGACGTGCGGTATCGTCGGCAGGGCGGGTTGCGTAAATTCAGCCGCCTGCCACGGGCGCAACTCGAAGCTCATCAAGTCGGGGATGTTCACGCAGTCCACTTGCGGATATTTTTTTATTACGTCGATGTCGGCGCGAAGACCTGCCTCGTCGCGCGGAATGATTTCAACGGCGATTCTGCCCATAAAAAATTCCTCCTAACGTATTGTCGGCGAACATTGTAGCAGTCGCCGCGAACTTTGGCAAACGAAAACCCCCGGTCGCTTTGAAAGCGACGGAACAGTTGACGCGTCCGATGTCCGAAAATTTTTACGTATTCACCGCGCCGAAATTTTTGGCAAACGAAAACCCCCGCCGCGTTGACGGGGGTTTGTTGTTGCGAATCGATATGGAACGGTTTATGCGAGCGTTGCGAGGTAGTCGCGAATCTTGTCGCCGTCTTCCATTTCCATGACTTTGTCGAGAATTTCTTTCGCCTTGGTGAAGGTGATGTTGCGGATACGTTCTTTGACGCGCGGAATTGACGGCGCACTCATGGACAGTTCTTTGATACCCATTGCCATAAGGATAATCGCCGCGTTCGGGTCGGACGCCATTTCGCCGCACATGCCCGCCCATTTGCCTTCCTTGTTGGCGGATTCAATCGTGCGTTTGATGAGGCGCAGAACTGCGGGGTTGAAGTGGTTGTACAGGTAAGAAATTTGCGCATTGCCGCGGTCGACAGCCAGCGTGTATTGAACAAGGTCGTTGGTGCCGATTGAGAAGAAGTCGACGTATTTTGCCAGCGCGGGAGCCATGACTGCGGCGGCGGGAGTTTCAACCATGATACCGACTTGGACGCTGTCGGAATATTCTTTGCCTTCGTGGACGAGTTCCATTTTCGCCATCTCGACGAATTCTTTCGCGGCAAGGAATTCCTGCACGTTGATAACCATCGGGAACATAATCGCAGCTTTGCCGTAGACACCGGCGCGGAGAATTGCCTTCAACTGCGGCAGGAACAAATCTTTGCGCTGGAGGCTGATACGAATTGCGCGGTAGCCGAGGAACGGATTTTCTTCGTGACCGACTTGGATATAGGGCAACGGTTTGTCGCCGCCGATATCCATAGTGCGGATAACGCAGAGACCTTCGCCGTGAGTGACGGAGGCGCAGTGTTCGACAGCGGCTTTGTATTCTTTGAATTGGTCTTCTTCCTTGGGAACGTCGGTTTTGCCCATGAAGACGAATTCGGAGCGGAAGAGTCCGACGCCGGTTGCGCCGAAGTTTTTGACAGCCGCGTCAGCGTCGGCAGGTGAGCCGATATTCGCGACGAGCTCAACTTCCTTGCCGTCGAGAGTGATTGCGGGCTTATCTTTGAGCTGTGCGTAGTGGGCTTTGAGTTCTTCCTGCTTCTTGATTTTTTCGTCGTAGCTGGCGCGTTCTTCGTCGCTGGGACGAATCAAAACTTCGCCCGTTTCGCCGTCGAGGATAACGGGGTCGCCGTCCGCAATTTGAGCAATGCCGTCGCCGACACCGACAACGGTCGGAATGGCGCGTGTCTTCGCGATGATGACGGCGTGCGCGGTTGTTGAGCCGACGCCGAGGATAACGCCCGCGATTTTGTCGGTGGGCAGTCCCGCGATAACGGAAGGCTCAATGTCTTTGCCCGCGACGATGACTTTGCCGACGATTTCGGGTTCTTTAATGCCGAGGAGGTATTTGGCGATACGTTTGCCGACGTCGCGCATATCGACTGCACGACCGCGGAAATATTCGTCGTCCATTGCTTCGAAAATTTGCGCGTTGGCTTCGTAAGCGTCGAGGACGGCTTTGGGCGCGGAGCCGCTGGTGTCGATTTGCGTATCAATCGCTTCGCTGATTGCGGGGTCTTCGATCAAAAGGCGATGCGCTTCCAAAATGCCGGCTTGCTCTTTGAGACCTTGCGCGGTGAAGTCTTCGATACTCTTTTTGAGATTTTCGGCGACGGCAACGAGCGCGGCAGCCGCTTTTTTCTTTTCGGCGTCGACTTTGCCGGGTTTGTAAGCGACGAGGAAGCTGTCGAGGTTTTGACCTGCGAGCAAAATGTTACCGATTGCGATACCGGCTATTACGCCCTTACCTTTAATTTTCTCTGCCATAATTTTTCCTCCAACAAGTTACACAAAAAGGGAGGCGGAAAAAAATTTTTACCATCCTCCCCGATTGTAGTGAGTCGTGTGAATTAGTCTTCGCCGAATTTGTCATCAACGAGTTTTTTGAGGGCGGCGACTGCTTCTGCTTCGTCCGGACCGTCAGCGCAAATTGTGATTTCGGTGCCTTTAACCAAGCCCATGCTCATGATCATAAGAATGCTTTTGGCGTCGACGGTCTTGCCTTTGGCTTTGAGTTGGACTTTGGATTTGAATTTGGACGCTGTCTGCACGAACACCGACGCGGGGCGCGCATGGATACCGGTTTTGTTTTCAATGCTGGTGGTTGCTTCTGTCATTAGAGACCCTCTCCTATCTGTATACGAAATGTTATTAACGGCCGTCGCCCGTGGGGCAACTCTTTAGAACGTGCTATTCGCCGCGTGATTTTATGTTCCTGCTTGCCGCAAAAAAATTTTCAAAAATTTTTCGGAGCCGATTTATCCGCCGCGACGTGGGTCGGCTCGGCGGTGCGTGGCGTCGACGGGTTGCGCCATACCAAGCGTTCAAATTAATTTTTGTGTATTGAATCTACTTTCTCTTTGCTTGCCCAAAGAATTACACGCTGAAACATCCTGTTTATGTTGCGGGCGGGACCGCGCGTCCATGCGCGGTCCAAATTTCGCGGCGGGCGGTGACGGCGTCGCGGGCTTCAAACAGGGAAAGTTGCCTTGCGCGTCGAACGTGTCAAAAAAATTTTTAAGGAGCGTCGCAATGAAAAAACCGTGGCTCCCGTCAATCGAATATATACGCGGCGTGTCAATGCTCGGCGTCGTCGCGATTCATACGGGCTCGCAATATCTGCTCAACCCGACGCCGAACGTGCACCTCGTCGCGCTGTTTGAGATTGTGTCGCGCTTCAGCGTGCCGATATTTTTTTTCGTGTCGGCGTTCGGATTGTTTTATCGCATGGACGCGGCACCGTTCGCTTATGGAAAATTTTTGCGGCGGCGATTCAAGGCGGTACTCGTGCCGTATCTGCTGTGGTCGACGCTGTATTTGGTGCACGACAGAATTTTTTACGGTTACGCGATTGTCGGCAGTGCAACTCACGCGGCGGAAATTTTTTTCTTCGGGCTGGCGAAATATCATCTGTACTTCATGGTGATTTTAATTTGGTTTTACGTGCTGATGCCGCTGTGGATTTTCATCGTCCGCCGAATGTCGCCCGCACGACTGCTGATTTTGCTCGCCGCGCAGGTCGCGTTCGATTGGTGGTCAAGTTACGTCGCAGTCGCCACGGAAAATATTTTTTGGCAGTGGCGGCTGAATTGGCTCGTGTTGCATTACGTGTTCATTTTCGTATTGGGCGGCGTGCTCGGAATGAATTCGCAAAAATTCTTCGCGTGGTGTCGCGTGCACAAAAAAATTGTCGGCGCAACATTTTTAATCGCGCTGACAACTTTGCTCGGCTGGTATTATTTTTTGCTCGCCGTGAAAAAATTTTCTCCGCTCGACGCGGTAAACACGGCACATCAGCTGTCGCCGCCGGGAATTTTCTACACAATCGCGGCGTCGATATTTTTCATCATGCTGTTTGAATTTGTTCGATTGCCCGCCGCGCTGACAAGACCTTTGAGCGTTTTGGGTAAGAATTCGTCGTTCGTGTACTTGGCGCACCCGCTGGTGATAACTTATCTTGCGTTCGGCTTGAGTCGGCTCGGCTTGGTGATGACGGCTCCGCGCGCGCTGATATTTTACGCCGCGACGGTGTTGCTGACTTTGGGAATCGGCTTGCTCGTCAATCGGTGGCAGAAATTTTTTCAAGCATTCCGACGATGAATTTCACGTGCGGCGCGACTGTCTCAAGGTGCAGGCGTTCGTTCGGGCTGTGAATATTTTCGTTCGTCGTGCCGATTGAAATTATGTCCAGCGCGGAATTTTTTTGCGCGAAGTAGCTTGGCTCCAGTCCCGCGTGAATCACTTTGACGGCGGGTGCGTGACCTGTTTGCTCCGTGAAAATTTCCGTCGCAAGCCGCAAAAGTTTGCTGTCGGCTCGAAAGTTCCACGCGGGTGTGGGCGGCTCAAACTTGCTCTCGAACGAACACAGCTGCGCCGCTTGACTGAAGCCCGCAATAAATTCCTCGACCTGCTCGTCGGAATTGGCTCGCGGCAAAATTTTCAGCTCGACGATTTTGTCGTTCATGTGCACGACGCCAAGATTCGCGGACGCCAAAACCTGCGCGGGGTCGGCGGGATTGACCATGTAAACTCCGCTGTGAATGAGCGTTATCAAATTTGTCAGGCAGTTGTAATCTTTGGCGTGCAAAACTTTATCGGGGCGATTGATGAGTTGCGCCGCGATTTTTATGTTCGGCTCGGTCGCGCCAAAAATTTTCGTGAGCCGCCGCTGAACATCCGCGCAAATTTCGTGAACATCGTCAATCGGCAAGTCGGTTGCGCAGATAATTTTCGCGCCGTCGGGAATGACGTTGTAAGCGCGTCCGCCGCTCAAGTTCGACAGCCGAATTTTGGCGTGACGGCTGATGTTGTTCATGATTTGCACGGCAACTTTAATCGCGTTGATTCGTCCGCTCGAAATTTCTTCGCCCGAATGTCCGCCGCGCAGTCCGCCGATGTTAATCGCAACGTTCGTGTAAAGTTTGGTGTCGGGTCGGACGTAATGGAGTTCGCGCCAAAATTTCACGTGAACGCTGCCCGCACTGCCCGCGACAATTTCGCCGAAGCGTTCCGAATCACAGTTGATTAGAAATTTCGCGCCGCCGAAAAATTTTTTGTTCAAGCCGTGCGCGCCGCTCATGCCCTGTTCCTCGTCGACGGTGAAAATTACGCGCAACCTGCCGTGCTCGAAGGCGTCGCGGTTGTCGACGATGTAAAGAATTTCCGCGATACCGATGCCGTCGTCCGCGCCGAGACTGGTGCCTTGTGCCGACAGAAATTTTTCGCCGCGAATCAGCTTTATCGGGTCGCGTGTCGGATTGAAGTCCACGCCGTCGGCGGCGACGCAAACCATATCCATGTGCGCCTGCAAAATTGTCAGCTGGGAATTTTCTTTGCCAGGGCTCGCGGGAATTTCGGCGATAATATTTTTCAAACCGTCCTGCACGACTTTAACGCCGCGTTCCTCGAAAAATCGCTTAAGGAAATTGCTGACCTGCGCCTCATGTTTTGACGGGCGCGGAATTTCGGCAAGCCGTGAAAATTTTGCAAGCACGTCGTCCAAAATTTCGGCGTCGGCGCGATTTAAGATTGTTTCGCTCATTGTCACTACTCCATTCGTCTGATAAATGACCTTCCGAAACGTAATTGCAGGATAATTCGGCTGTGGCGCGGAAAATTCCTGCACCGGTCGGCGTCGCGCTAACTGTGGTGTTGAATTCAAATTTGGTTTGATGAACCTACTTTCTTTCGGCGGCGAAAGAAAGTAGGCAAAGAAAGCCGCGCCGCCTACGAAAACGTCACGTTTTCTAACGGCGGCGGTCAGGGCCGCACATCCCTGTGCGGCCTCAAGCAATATCGCTCATTTCAGCAAAAAAATTCCCGTCACTCCAATGAGCGGCGGGATAAATTTTTATGTTCGTGTGAGTTATTTTGCGGGTGCAGGTTGGAACGGCTCCGTCGGCATGGGCTCAAGCGTGTAATCGCCTTTCGTGGCGACGAGTGCCGCCTCAATCGCCTTGTGTGCCGCGTCGACCGAAAGTCCCAATGTCCGCAGAATCATGTCGGGATTGTGGAAGCCCATGCCGTTTTCGGCAGCGACCCAATCCCAATACCATTGCGCCTCGCGGACGAGCTGACGGGCATTTGCAAGTTGTTCGTCGGTTGCGCCCGCAGCTTTGGCGGCTTGAATCGTTTTGTGAGCGCGAGCTGTCGTTTCGCCGGCAATGCGCTGGATTTTGAACGTGTTATCGTTAATCGTCTGAACACGCGCCGTCAACGTCTCCTTGGATTCGTCGTGGCACTTAAGGCAAGCCTCCTCCGTGTGCTTAAGCGGGTGCGTCATCCAATGCGAAGTATATTTCTGACCGTCCTTGCGCATGTACGGCATATGGCAATCGACGCAAGTAACGCCCGCGTCGGCGTGAACACTGCTTGACCAGCATTCAAAGTCGGGGTGCTGAACCTTGAGCATACGGGCATTGCTGTCGGGATGTGTCCAATCGCCCGTGAAGCCCTTGGCGTGACCGTCCTGATAATATTGGAATTCCTGTTGCGGGTCGAAGCCGTTGGCGTAAGGCATGTGAACGCGCCCGTCCTCCGCCGTGAAGAAATATTCGGTGTGGCACTGTCCGCAGACGTAAGCGCGCATTTCGTTATGCGTCGCCTTGGAAACGTCAATGCCCTTTTCAGCCATCGACTCGACAAAGCCTTGATTGTAAATGCGCAACTGCATCGTTTCGGGGTCGTGACAGCTTGAGCAACCGAACCACTCGTCGTCTTTGATTCGGGCGGCGACTTCGTCGAACGGTTTTGACGCGTAATCCCAGCCGCTCTCCTTGTAGAAAATGTCGTACATTGCGGAGCCTTTGCAGGTTATGCACGAGCCTTTTTGACCGGGGCGGCGTTTCGAGTTCAGAATATCTTCGCCCGCGTACCAGTGCCCGCGATCGTCGTCGTATTGAATCGAAAATTTGTAGCCCTTGAACAGCTCAATTTGTTCGGGCTGTTCAGTCAAGTGTGAGTAAGCGTCCGCGCCGCCGTATTTCGTCGGGGAAGGTGCGCCGTCCATCGTCATCTTGAACGAATTAAACTGCAACGGGTAAGCCTCGGCGTAAGCCATGCGCGTCAAGCGTTGGTCTTCGGGAATTTTGGCGAGTTCAAATTTTGTCGCGGGTTTGGCAATGACTCTTGCGAACAGTATCGCGAAGAACGCCACGCATAAGACCAATGCGCCCGCGATGTATTTTTGCATCTTAGTCAACTTTAATACCCCCTTCCAAGTGATTCGAGCCGTGCGCAATTCTGCTGTGGCATTTCAGGCAATCGTCCTGCGTACCGCCGGGCGCGGTGTCGACGTAAGACATTGTCGATTCGTGACAGCGCAGGCAATTTTCGCTGACCATCTTGCGCGAGCTTGCGTCGAGTTTGATTCGTTCGGGGTAGTCGCGCATAATTTCGTGATACATGTCGACCATACCCGTGCGCCCTTTCTCGAACATGTAATGCACGGTGTTATCGTGCGGCAGGTGACATTCCACGCAGTCAAGTTCCCTGTGACTTGAGACCGCGAACGTTGCCGCCTCGTGTTTCATGGAGTGGCACTGTCCGCAGAAAGTCGGTGTGCCCGACGCGTGCAGGAACAGTCCGCCGATACCGACAGCCAACACTCCGACGATAAAGCCGCCCGCCAGACATTTCAGCGTGTGTTTCTCAAGCAAATCTTTAATGCACATATCGTTACCTCCTTTCGTGAGCGTTGAATTAATTTTTGTGTTGTTAATTTACTTTCTTTGACCGAGCAAAGAAAGTAGCAAAGAAACTCGCCCGCTACGCGCGGGGCGGATACTCCCGAATGTTCCGACGTTGAGCCTACCCGCAACCGAATGTGTCGCCTGCAAAAACATCACGTTTTTGACGGCGACGGAGCCGCGCGTCCATGCGCGGCTCAAAATTCGCGTCCATGTGCGGTCTCGGCTGATTCAACGTTTAATCTGTACCTCGTAATGTCACGAATTATCAGTTTCAGTTTTTTCGCCGTCAGTTACGGTTTTTATGATACCGCCTGCAAGAGCCGCCGCCGCAAATCCCGCAACCCAAGGAACCGTCGTCAAAGCAATTCCGGTTGCGCCTGCCGCTGCCACCGCTGTTGCCGCCGTCTTTGCAACCAAACCGCCGGTCGCAATCTCGGCTGTCGTAACGCCTCTGGCTTTCGCGCGTTCTTTGGTTGCCGCAACAGTTTTTTTGGCGGTCTTTATCAAATTGACTTTAACTGTGCTTGCCGAAGGAATTTCGGTTGCCAACACGTCCGCTTTTTCGAGAATGGTGCTTTTAATCTTGGCAAATTTTTTCGGCGCGACCATTTCATATTGAACAGGCATTTCTATCGGCAAGGTCATCGCGTCCTTTTTATCGCAATCAAAGTTCCCGCGCAGATTGTCGTGACGCTCAACCACAACAGCCATATCAGCGGCTTTGTCGTGACGGTTGTCGTTATCGGCATTGCGGAAATTTTTTCAAGCGTCGGCAAAATTTCAAGGCGCGCCTTCCGCAGGTCGCCCGATATGCCCGTCAAGCGCACGCGACGTTTGCCGCTCAAGACCTCGACGGCTTTTGACGTGCCGCCGTCGGGCGTGACGGTTATCAGCGGGTGAATGACCTCCTCAACTTCGCCGTCCGTGATTGTGATTGACGCCGTCGCTTGAATCGGTTTGCCCGCGTCGTCGTAGTCGATGTGCGCGTCGTCGAACACGTAGCCGAATTCGCCGTCCATTGCGAAAATATTTTTCGTCAGCAACAGTTCCTGCACCGTGTCAATCGTCGGAGCGTGCGGAGCAATGTAAACGTCGCCCGCGAAAGTTTTCAGTATGGCGGGCTCGCGTGCGGAGTCAGTGCCGTTGCCGCGAAGTTTCGTCAGTGCGCGGACAACTTCCCCGTCGACGGTGTACACGTAAAATTTTTCGCGCTCATCGTCGCTGAAAACTTGACCTTCGTAGATGACTTCGTGCCCCGCGATTGAAACGGCTGTTCGCGGCTGAAATTCCTGCGTGACGATGTCGCCCTGCGCGGAAATCACAATCGCCGCCAACATCAGCAGGAAGCCGACGTGCGCGATTTTCCCGCCGAAACTTATCGAACGCCCGAACTTCGCGAACGTCCAAATCATCAGCGCGAAAATCACTGCGGCAAGCGGAGCGGTTGTTTTGACGTAAAAGTCCGTGTCGACAGCCGCCGCCTGCCCGACGAGTTGCGTCAACAGCGGCATCGACATTCCGACCCATACAATCGCCGCGACGAAAATTATCAGCAGACAACCCAGCAAAATTGCGAACGCCGCCTCGCCGTGACCGGTGTACATTTTGCCTTGCGGGAGCGACTTCGCCTTCACGAGCAGGATTGTCAGTCCGCCGATTAGCACCAGCGCGTTGGCAAGGGCGATTGTCGCGCCGATTGACGTGCCCGCGAACGAATGCACCGAGAAATCGCCCAATATGCCCGAACGCGTCAGAAACGTTCCGTAAATCACCAGCGCGTATGTGAACGTCGCCGCCGCGTGAGCCGGAGCAAGCACCGCCGATTTTCGACGCGCAAGGTTTATCATGTGCAACAAAACCGCGCTCAACAGCCACGGTACCAGCGACGAATTTTCGACGGGGTCCCAGCCCCAATAGCCGCCCCAGCCCAAAACTTTGTATGCCCAGTAGCCGCCGACGAAAATTCCCGCGCCGAGCAAACTCCATGCGAGCAACGTCCAGCGTCGAGCTTCCGCCAGCCAATTTCGCGACGCCGCCTCCGTCAACAGTGCGCCGACACTCAATGCGAACGGCACCGCCAACAGCGCGTAGCCCGCGAAAATTATCGGCGGGTGTATCGCCATCCAAAAATCTTGCAACAGCGGATTGAGCCCCGCGCCGTCGAAGACCTGCGCGGCATTTTCGGCGAAGGGCGACTGAATCAGCACCAACAATGTCAGCACAGCCTGCAGCAGGAAAAAAATTCCCAATGACGCCGCCGACGTCCGACGGAACGTAAGCACTGCGCCCGTCGCCGTGTGAATCGTCAGCCACAGCAGGAACGAGCCCTGTTGCCCCGCCCATAACGCCGAAATTTTGTAAAGCGTCGGCAATGTCGTCGACGAGTAACTTGCGACGTATGCGACGCTGAAATCGTTTTCAAAGATCAAAATCCACAGCAACAAGCTTGCCGCGCAGGTGAAGGTCGCCGATGTCAGCGCGAGTGCTTTGACCGTGCGCGCCGACGGATTTTTTTGCGCAAGGCAGATTGACATTACCGCCAACGCCGCCGCCAAGCCGCCGCCAAGTAAAAAATTTCCCGCCAATGGCATTCCCCCTCAAGTTTGCGGACGTTGACCCTCGTATTTCGACGGACACTTGATAAGAAGTTTTTTTGCGTGAAAAGTTTCGTCAGCCGCGTCGAATTTGCCGACGGCGACAATGTGATAAGCCTCGTCGAATTGGTCGGGCTTTATGCCGTCGAACTTGACGCGCAGAGTTTCGCCCGTAGATTCGTCCGCCAAGCTGAAGGTGAATTCGTCGCCGATTTGTTGCGGGGCGAAATTTTTATCGAGCAGACCTTTGACTTGCACGCCGCTTGACGCCGCGCGCGCCTCGGCAATGGTGACGTAGGGCGTGACGCTTTCGGCAAGGTTGAAGCCCGCGTAAGCGACGAAACTCGCAAGCAGGACGATCAAAAAAATTTTTCGCACAAGCCGCGCCTCCTCCGATAAATTTGCGCTGATTATATCATTGCGAAATTTTCCGCGCCGTTGCCCGCGCAACAGAATTTCGGCGGCGGCAACACTTCGCAAAAAAATTTTTACACGGCAACTTGTTTAAGGCGGCGCAGTCAAATATAATTTAATCGGAAAAAATTTTTTTGGTTACCCAAGGAGATGATTCATATGACACGGATGGATTTCGACTTGCAACGTTTTGCGGCTGTTATCGTCGGCAAGTCGGCTGATGACGGACTTGTCGTCGCGGCGGATAAAACTCAAGTTTACGGCTTGCAGGGCGACGACACGTTGACGAGCTCCGCCAAAACCGATGTGCACCTTATCGGCGGCAGCGGCGACGATGTTTTGCGAATTACGGGCGGCACGGGAACTTTATCGGGCGGCGCAGGCTCCGACACCTTCGAGCTGAACTATTCCGCCACGAAAAAACTTTCAGCCGTGATTGAAGACATTGACCCAGCGCGTGATAAAATCGTCATCAATTACGACGGCACCGCCTCCGCGAAGTTGAGCTATTCAATCAGCGGCAACGACGTTATCTGGTCGGACGACGCGGGCAATTTCAATCTCACGCTCAAAGGTTCGAGCGACTCAAGCGATTATTACGAGGGCGACGCTCACGAAAATATTTGGGAAGTTTTGCGCATCGTCAATCAAGAACGCGAGAACAGGAATTTGTCTCCGCTGACCCTTGCGCAAGGTTTGAATGACGGCACGGCGATTCGTGCGCAGGAAATTAAACAGCTCTTCGAGCACACGCGTCCCGACGGCACGAGCTGTTTCACTGTGCTGAATGATGCTTACAACTTCACGGGCGAAAATATTGCTTACGGGCAGACTTCCCCCGCAAACGTCATGGACTCGTGGATGCACTCTGCCGGACACCGCGCCAATATTTTGACGGACAAGTACCGCAAAATCGGCGTCGGCTATTACTACGACGGCTCAACAAAATATTGGGTGCAGATGTTCGCCGCCAATTTTAACGATGTCGCGACCGTAAGCACGAGCGAAATTTTGACTGCGCCGATGACTTTCAACGGCGGAAGCATTTCCTACGACGGCGGCACTTACTCCGACCCCGTTGTAAACGAAAGCTCCAACGTCACGATTAACGGCAACGCGGGCAACAATAAAATTTTCAATCACGGCGACAATGCGGTCATTCAAGCCGATTCGGGAAATAATCTTGTCGTCAACGGCGAATACTTCGACAGAGGCGGCACGAACGTAATAATCACCTGCGGCTCCGGAAACGATACGCTCACGAACAGCGGCTCAAATTCCGTGCTCAAAGGCGGCGCGGGCAACGACAAAATTTACAACGGCTGCTACTATTACGAACCGTGGAATATTTTTTTCGACGAGAGCGGCAACTATGGTGAGTACAACGATTCGCTCGGCAGTGTCGGCACGACGATTAACGGCGGCACCGGCAACGACTTCATAGAAAACAACGGCAAGCAAGTTACATTCGTTTACAATGCGGGCGACGGCAACGATTATATCAACGGCTTCGGCGAAACGGATACGCTCGTCATTGCGGGCAGTACTTATTCGACGCAGACGGATTTCAAGGACATTGTCGTCAACGTCGGCACGGGCGCAATTACTCTGGCGGGCGCGACAACGTTATCGGCAGTGAACATTACCGCAATTTCGGGCGGCTCGACAACTTCAACGCTCAAAACCGTCACGAATTCGACAGCCTCGCCCGTGACGATTGATGCCGCAGTTAAGACCGTCGACGCGTCGAAACGCACCAAAGCCGTCAAAATCATGGGCAACAGCCTTGCAAACTCGATTGTCGGCGGTACGAAGAACGATTCGCTCAACGGCGCGGCGGGCAATGATACACTTCGCGGCGGCGCGGGCAACGACACACTCACGGGCGGCAGTGGCAATGATTTGTTCGTCTACACGGCGGGCAAGGACGTTATCAGCGACTACGCAAGCGGCGACAAAATATCGTTGGGCGCGGCAATCACGGCGACGGCTCTAAGCGGCGATAACGTCGTCTTTACTGTCGGAAGCGGCAAACTCACCGTCAACAATGCAAAGGGCAAGAAACTCACGCTCATCAATTCGGCGGGCAAAACTTCGACGACGACAATCAGCGACCTGCAAACCGTCACCAACTCGACAAAATCGCCCGTTACAGCAAAATCTTACGTCAAAACGATCA
>JADEZP010000003.1 GCA_015206805.1 Quinella sp. 1Q7
CGGGCGCGTGCCTTGTGCTGATTGATGAGGTCGTCGCTTACGGTCGCAAACTTCGCCTGAACGAGGTCGACGGCGGGACGTTCGAGAATTTGCTGACGTTCATACAGGAGCTGACGGAGGCGGCACAACATACGCGGACGGCGGTGGTCGTATCGATACCCGAATCCGAAGACGAAATCGGCGGTGAACCGGGTCGTCGCGTCCTTGCGCAGGTCGAAAAATATTTCGGGCGCGTGGAAATGGTTTGGACGCCCGTAACCGTGACCGAAAGCTACGAAATTGTGCGCCGTCGACTGTTCAAGCCGTGCAATGACCTTCAAGCCCGCGACGAGGTCTGCGCGGCTTATTTTAATATGTACGTCGCCAACGAGCACGATTTTCCGCACGACAGCCGCCAAAAAAATTATCGCGAACAACTTACGGCGTGCTACCCGATTCACCCGAAGCTGTTCGATTATCTGTACGGCAAGTGGTCGAGCCTTGAAAATTTTCAGCGGACGCGCGGCGTGTTGCGGCTGGAGCGTCATTGTCAACGCGGAGATTGACGGCGTGCGCTCAAAGGCATACGAACTTGACGGGCAGAACGTTCGCTTCGGCAGGTTGAGTGCGGCGCGGAAAATTGCGCGGACGATTTTCATGGGCACAGCCCCCGACAGTCGCAAGGGCGGTCTGCGCGGCATCGGCGAGAACGAAATTCGTTTGGGCGTGATTCAGCCGCAAGAGTCCGCCGACATTGCCGTATTCAACGACGCGTTGAGCAAGCTCAAGTCGAATTTGTATTATCTGTATTCGCAGGGCGCGCAACTTTGGTTCAACGTCAACCCGACACTGCGCAAATACGTCGACGACAGGCGCGGGCAATTTTCCGACCGGTTATTTTGCCGCCACAGGTTGCATTCAACGGGGCGAAGTCTGCGACTGAAACTGTGCGAAATTTTTTGGACACACGCGGGACGGTGCCGCGCCATTGGAAGAACATGTTGCTGTTCATTGCGGCGGACGCGGAAAAGTTGCGCATCCTGAAAAATCACGTGCGGGACTTTTTGGCGTGGACGGCGGTGCTCGACGACGTGCGCCATTTAAATTTGGATGTCCTGCAACTCGACGACGCGCGCGGCAATTTGAAGTTGACGGCGGAAAATGTCGCGATGAAACTTTCGCAGGCATACGGCGTGCTGATTGCGCCCGAACAAGCTCGCGACGCCGACTTGACTTTGCCGCTCTCGGTCACGATGATTGATTGCACGACAGGAAAAAATATTTCCGTGGCGTCGGAAAAATTTGTTCGCGACTTGAAATTGATTGACGTGCTCGACGCCGTAAGCAAAGGTGTCGCGGCGAAAAAGTTTGCGCTTGCCGAAAGTCGCGACGGAGAAAAATTTATCGGCTTGCGTTTCGGAGACGTGGCTTGCAACGACATTTCGGACGAAAATTTTCTGGTCAAAGCTGAAGTCGCCAAGGCGCAGTTGAATTTGCCGAAGCCGCCCGTCAAGCCCGATAATCCTCCACCGCCTCCACCGCCTCCGTTGCCGAAAAAATTTTTCATGAGCGCGGAGTTTGACAACACCCGTTACGGCAAGGATATCAAGCGTTGCGTCGAGGAGATTGCGACGCTGTTGATGACATTGCCCGCCGCCGAAATGTCGATTCGCCTGACGATTGATGTTACGGTGCCCGACGGCGTTGATGCGGAAATGCAAGGCATCGTCGCCGGTAATTGTCGCGACCAAAATATAACGAATTTCCGCTTTGAATGACGCGCACCGACGCCGCGAAATTTGGACCGCGCATGGACGCGCGGTCCCGCCCGCAACATAAACAGGATGTTTATATTGCGGGCACGTGCGGTTGCGGGCAGGCTCAACGTTGCGGCAATTACTACCAACGCCCCCGCGAGGGGTCTTTTCTTTTTGCTACTTTTTCTTTGGACAAGCAAAGAAAAAGTAGTTCAATAATACTCAATCGAAGTTCAACGCTTCGGACATCAAGTCGTCCGCCACGTCCACACCCGACAAAAATTTTCGACTGGACAAGCAAAGAAAAAGTAGTTCAATACACAAAATTAAATTCAACGTCACGTCGGCGCACGACCGCCGAATTTTCTGCGCGGCAGGAAAAATTCCCCGTTGCCCGAATCAAACCGTCAAAGGAGGCTTACAACATGACAATCATCACGAAGGACGGAAGTTTGGCGGAAGTTGCGGGCGCACAAGCTCTGCACGCCCTGCGACACACCGCGTCACATATCATGGCGCAGGCGATAAAGCACCTTTACGGCGGCGCGGACGGCTCGGCTGTCAAACTCGCAATCGGTCCGGCGATTGACACGGGCTTTTATTACGACATCGACACCGACAAAAAAATCACCGACGAAGACCTTGCCGACATTGAACGCGAAATGAAATCCATCGTCAAGCAAAATCTGCCGCTGGAACGGACGACGCTCAATCGTGCCGACGCGCTGAAAAAATTTTCTGCGGAGGGCGAAACTTACAAAGTCGAGCTGATTGAGGCACTGCCCGACGACGCCGAAATTTCGCTGTTCACGCAGGGCGACTTCACGGATTTATGCGCGGGACCGCACGTCCAATCGACGGGCAAAGTCAAAGCGTTCAAGCTCATGTCGATTGCGGGTGCTTATTGGCGCGGCGACGAACACAATAAAATGCTCCAGCGCATTTACGGCACGGCGTTCGAGTCCAAAGACGAGCTCAAGGCGTATCTGACGATGCTTGAGGAGGCGGCGCGTCGCGACCACCGCAAACTCGGCAAGGAGTTGGATTTGTTCAGCCTGCACGACGAAGGTCCCGGCTTCCCGTTCTTCCACCCCAACGGCATGGTCATTCGCAACGAGCTGATTAATTATTGGCGCGAAGTTCACCGCCGCTACGGCTACCAAGAAATTAAGACGCCGATAATCCTCAATCGCAAGCTGTGGGAAACTTCCGGTCACTGGGATCACTACAAGGAGAACATGTACTTCACGAAGATTGACGAGGAAGATTACGCCGTCAAGCCGATGAATTGCCCCGGCGGTATGCTGGTTTACAATACGCACGTCCACAGCTACCGTGACTTGCCGTTGCGACTGGGCGAATTGGGACTCGTTCACCGCCACGAAAAAAGCGGCGTCTTGCACGGGCTGTTCAGAGTTCGCAACTTCACGCAGGACGACGCTCATATCTTCATGACGCCCGCGCAGGTTGAGCCCGAAATTCAGCGGACGATTGACCTGTTCGACGAGGTTTACAAAACTTTCGGGCTGACGTACAAGGCGGAGCTGTCGACGCGTCCCGAAAACTCCATGGGCGACGACGCGACGTGGGAGCTTGCGACCGACGCCCTGCGCAAGGCACTGGAACATCGCGGGCTTGAATACGTCATCAACGAGGGCGACGGAGCGTTTTACGGTCCGAAAATCGACTTCCACCTGAAAGACTCAATCGGGCGCACGTGGCAATGCGGCACCATTCAGCTGGACATGCTCTTGCCCGAAAAGTTCGACCTGAATTACATCGGAGAGGACGGCGAACGTCACCGCCCGATTATGGTGCACCGCGTCGTTTACGGCTCAATCGAACGTTTTATCGGCATTCTGATTGAAAATTACGCGGGCGCGTTCCCCGTATGGCTTGCACCCGTGCAGATAAAAATTCTGCCCGTCACCGACGCGCATCTTGCTTACGCCAAGGAACTTGCCGATAAATTTTTCGCGCTGAATTTCCGCGCCGAAGTCGACGAACGCAACGAGAAAGTCGGCAAAAAAATCCGCGACAGTCAAGTCCGCAAAATCCCCTACACAATCGTCGTCGGCGACAAGGAGGCGCAAACGGGCGTCCTGCCGATTCGCAAGTACAGCGTCAAAGACGCCGTCGACATGAGCGTTGACGACTTTATCGCTTACGTCCGCGAAAAAATTTCCACCCGCGATCAAACTTTCTGACCGCGACACTTACACGCAATTAAAAGCCCTTCGGCACACGTCGTAGGGCTTTTTTGACGCTGTGAAGAATTTTTGCTAAAATTTGTAACAAACGCGTAACTCCCGCGTATAAGTTGCAAAACAATTTGGAGGTTGATATTATGGCTGACGAAAAATTCGCGAACGAAATCATGAGCGACGGCGAGCTCAACAACGTGGCGGGCGGCGGCACAATGCAAACTATCGGCGACCAAAGTTTTTTAGTGTCACATTCTTTAATGAAGAGTACAAATTTAGATGATTTTTTTTCGGCGACGTTAGGCTGGCATAAAATTTCGTCGGCAGTTGATGACGGTTGGGCAAAAGCGGGCGTTACTTGCGTAACTAAGTGGGGTTCCTTCGATAATCTGTACTATATTGACGGAAAGCAAGTTTCGCGTAAGGACGCGTTCGCACACGCACTCCGACAAAAAGGTTACTCTGAAGAATCAATCGCAAGTTATGATTATAACCAATGGAGCGGCAGTTTCTAAGTTCGACACTTACACGCAAGCAAAAGCCCTTCGGCACACGTCGGAGGGCTTTTTTGACGGCGGAAAATTTTTTTGCTAAACTTTCGGCGGAGGCGATAAAAATGTCAGAATCGATAACAATCACGTTCAGCGGCGACGACAAAAAAACTTTCGAGCAATCCACGGGCATCAACTTTGCCGAAGGCATGAAACTTTTAATGGACAACTTGAAGTACGGCGGGCAGTTGGGCTTGGATCCGTTTTGGAGCGAAAAGCATGTAACAGAACTTAAACGGCGGATAAACAGCGGTAAAATGGAACGTCACGATTTGATAGAGGTTGACTGATGAACATATATTGGGAAGAAAAAGCGTGGCTTGAGTACCTGCATTGGCAGACGCAGGACAAGAAAACTTTGAAACGCATAAATAAATTACTCAAGGACATCGACCGAAACGGCTATAATTGTATCGGCAAGCCTGAACCGTTAAAAGGCGACTTGTCCGGCTCTTGGAGCGTTCGCATCGACGAAAAGAACCGCTTGATATTCAAAATCGAAGATGACCAGATAAAAGTTTTTGAATGCGGAACTTATTACGGCGACAAATAAAAATCTCTTCGGCACACGTCGAAGGGCTTTTTTGACGGCAGAAAAATTTTTTGCTAAACTTTGTAACGAACTCGGAACTTCTGCGTATAAGTTGCAGAAAACAATTTGGAGGCTGATAACAATGGCAAACGAAATTCTCAAAAACGAACAACTCAACGACGCGCAACTCGACAATGTGGCGGGCGGCACCAGACTTGAAACATTCGCCGACGGCAACGAACTTTACAAACGCGGTCTTTTGACTGAAGAACAAGCATCGAAATCCGCTCCCGTGCGCGACCTTCTGCACAAAATGGGCTACGCCGGCTATCAAGACAACGGCGGCATAATGAACGGCAACATTTATACCGACAAAAACGGCACCATGATTACCCGCGAACAATTCTGGAAGAACTTCGACGCCGAAAACGGAACTAAAATTATCCGCTGATTCTTTGGCGACGGAAAAATTTTTTGCCGGACTGCGTAACGAAATCGGAACTCCAACGTATAAGCTGTAAAACAAATTGGAGGCTGATAATTATGGCAACACGCGAAGAAAACATTCAAAAAATCAACGATGAGTTCGAAAAACTCGACGACGAACAGCTCGAACAAATCGCGGGCGGACAGCTGATATTGCACTTGGCGAATACTGCGGCTCTTGCCAACGAAAATGACCCGTCAAAAAAATTAGCTGTTGGCAGTGACAAATTAACATATTCGGTACGTCGTTGATTAAAAGCGATTCCGTCAACCAAAAGCCCTTCGGCACACGTCGGAGGGTTTTTTCGTTGACGGCGGAAATTTTTTTGTTACAATGTCAACAGTTATATTTTCGACGCACAAGGAGGAGTTGCAATGGCATTTCCGAAAAATTTTCTGTGGGGCGGAGCACTGGCGGCTAACCAATACGAGGGCGGCTATCTTGACGGCGGCAAAGGTCTTTCCGTGCCCGATATGCTTTTGGGCGGCGACGTGAACACCCCGCGCACTTTCTGCCCGAAAATCGAGGACGGCGTTTTTTATCCGTCGCACACCGCGATTGACTTCTATCACCGCTACAAGGAGGATATCGCGCTGCTTGCCGAAATGGGCTTCAAATGTTTCCGCTTTTCGATAAGTTGGGCGCGAATCTTCCCGAACGGCGACGACGCCACTCCCAACGAGGCGGGCTTGAAATTTTACGAAGACGTTATCGACGAGTGCCGCAAATACGGTATCGAGCCGCTGATAACGCTGAATCATTACGAATTGCCCTTCGAGCTGGTCAAAAAATATCGCGGCTACTACGACCGCAAAGTTATCGATTTGTTCGTGCGCTACGCTACGACCTGCTTTGAACGCTTCAAGGACAAAGTTACGTATTGGCTGACGTTCAACGAAATTAATATGACGCTGATGTCGCCGACCGTCGGCAACCTGTACAGCGTCGGAATTATTCAGGACGAGGACTTGCAACGCAGTGCGCCCTGCAAATTTTCCGAGCTCAAGGACGTTCCGCAACAGCGTATCGAGGCTTTGCACAATCAATTCGTCGCGTCGGCTAAGGCTGTCATTGCGGGGCACAAAATCAATCCGAATTTCAAAATCGGCAACATGGTTTGTCACGTGACGCGCTACCCGTTGACGCCGAATCCGAAAGATATGTTGGCGACTCAACGCGCCGATAATCTGTTTAATGACCTATGCGGAGATGTTCAAGTTCGCGGAGCGTATCCGTACTACGCGAAAAAATTTTACCGCGACATGGGAATTGATACCGCCTTCATGGACAACGCCGACGATAAAAAAATTCTGCGCGAAGGCGTCGTCGACTTCTACACGTTCAGCTACTACATGTCCAGTTGCGTCACCGTCGACGAATCCGCCGACAAAATCAACGACAGCATGCTTGGCGGCGCGAAAAATCCGTACCTCAAGGCGAGCGATTGGGGTTGGCAAATTGATCCCGACGGCTTGCGCTGGACGTTGAATAAGCTTGCGTCGCGCTATCCCGACACGCCGATTATGGTTGTCGAGAACGGCTTCGGAGCGTTCGACAAGGTCGAGGCTGACGGCTCAATTCACGACGATTACCGAATCAGCTACTTCCGCGAACATATCCGCGCAATGGGCGAGGCTGTCGACGACGGAGTCCCGCTTATCGGCTACACGACGTGGGGCTGTATCGACTGCGTAAGCGCGGGCACGGGACAATACGCCAAACGCTACGGATTTATTTACGTCAATCGCCACGACGACGGCACGGGCGACTTTTCGCGTAGCCGCAAGGATTCGTTCCACTGGTACAAGCGCGTCATTGAGAGCAACGGTGCCGATTGTTAGGGCGTCGCACCGAATTTGCGTTGACGGGTGTTGCGCTGACTGTGGTGTTGAAATTGATTTTGTATAATAAACCTACTTTCTTTCGGCGGCGAAAGAAAGTAGGCAAAGAAAGCCGCGCCGCCTACGAAAACGTCACGTTTTCTAACGGCGGCGGTCGAGGGCCGCCCATCCTTGGGCGGCCTCCAATCGCTCAACTAATTCAGCTCATAGTCGTTTGCAACGATTGCGGCGGGTGTCGCACATAAAAAAAATCCCCGACGGTCGACAGACTGCCGGGGATAATTTTTTTGTCACGCTTGAATCAAATGCATTGCCCGCCGATAAGCAGTCGCCGCATTGAGCAAGCGACGGTCGGGCGCGGAAATCAGTCGCCGAATTTTTTTATCGTCGTTCGCGTCCGCAAGGTGGTCGGGCAAATTTTTATATTCGTCGGAATTCGTGAATTGCGCCCATTCGTCCTCAAGGGCACGCACCGTCCAAATAAATTTCTCCATGATGTCTTCGGGCGTAAATTTTTCGTCGTCCGAATTTTTCTGCGCGGGCGAAGAATTTTTATCGGCGTCGTGATTGGCGGGATTGGTCGCGCTAAGTTCTTCGGTCGCCCGTTCGCCCGACGCCTGAATCGATTGATTTTCGTCCGCAAGCGACTGATTGTCCGCGCCGGAAAGTTCCGCGCAACTTTGTGGAGCATTTGCCGAACCGTCCGCCGCTGAAGTGACTTCGCCACCCGAAGTCATCGCCGCATTGGTTGAACCGTCCGCAGTCATTGAGCCGCCGATATTGACGCCTCCGCCGCCTTGAGCAAGTGCGCCGAGTTCAGCCATTGCGTCCGCCGAAGCTTTGACCATTGCCCGCGACATAGCCTCACGCGCCTCCGATTTCGACTTCGCACGCTTGAGTTCGGCTTTGAGCTCTTCGCGCGCCTCGTCGGCATGTTTAGCCTTCTTGTAGGTTTTCGGATCGTTGACGCGCAGAAAGCCGAGCTCCTCGTCCGAAAGTTTCTGACCGTCTCGAAGTTTACGCTTGATTCGTGCAAGTTTCTGCGCCTTAGCCTGACTGTTCGACGCTTGAGCCGCCTCGCGAAGTTTGTCGAAGGTCGAGACCGCATTTGTCGACGTCCAGTTGCCGTAAGCGTCGGTAAGCGTCTGACCCGTGCGTATCTTGTGTTTCGCGGCGAAGCTCAAATTTTTTTGCTTGACATACGAACTGATCGTCCCGATAACCGCAAAATCCATCGTAATCGCCTCCTTGGCTTGAAGAAAGAAACTCCTTGTACTTCCGCGAACATTATACGGAACTGCGCGGGCATTGGCAACTAAATTTGTCGGCACGCTTGCAATTTCGCGGCACGTGAAATAAAATTCAACGCGCTTGAAAATCGCTTGATGACTTTAAGGAGTGTTTGATTTGATACTTGAGCGTCCAGGGTAATTACCTGTCGGCTCGTTCCATTACAAATTGTCGGTCGTCAATGGACGCGGGCTTAGTCTGCTTGCAAATTCGCGGCACGTGAAATAAAATTCAACGCGTTTGAAAATCGCTTGATGACTTTAAGGAGTGTTTGATTTGATACTTGAGCGTCTGGAGCAATTACCCGTCGGCTCGTTCCATTACAAATTGCTGGTCGTGACGGGGCTGGGCTGGCTGTTCGATTCAATGGACACGGGCTTAATTTCGTTCGTGTTGCCGATACTTGCCAAGGAGTGGGGCTTGTCGCCCGAACAGGTCGGCTGGATTGGCTCCGTCGGTTTAATCGGTATGGCATTGGGCGCAGTGCTCGCGGGAACAATCGCGGACAAATTCGGTCGCAAAAATGTCTTCGCGGCGACGGTCATACTTTACAGCGTGGCGACGGGACTTTGCGCCGTGGCATGGAATTACGAATCGCTGTTGGTATTCAGATTTTTTGTCGGCTTCGGATTGGGCGGAGAACTTCCCGTTGCCGCAACGCTTATGAGTGAGTACGCGCCGTCGGCACTGCGCGGGCGATTTATCGTCCTGCTGGAAAGTTTTTGGGGCGTCGGCTGGTTAGTTGCGGCGTTAATATCATACCTGCTGATTCCGCAATTCGGCTGGCACATCGCGTTTATAATCGGCGCGTTGCCCGCAGTTTACGTCTTCCTGATTCGCCTGCACATGCCCGAATCAATCCGCTACTTAATCTCCAAAGGTCGCGTCGAGGAGGCGCGGCAAATTATCCTGTCGCTTGAGCGCAAACTCGGCGTGCAAAGCAAACCGTTCGATAACGACTTCGTGGACGAATCAACGCCGATATTCAAGCTCAACGTCTTCACGCTGTGGAAACCGTCATTCAGAGTTCGGACGCTCATGCTGTGGATTGCGTGGTTCGGAATTGTTTTCAGCTACTACGGAATTTTCATGTGGCTCCCGTCAATCGTCTTCGCGCAGGGCTTCGAGGTCGTCAAAACTTTTGAATACGTGCTGATAATGACGCTGGCGCAACTGCCCGGCTACTTCGCGGCGGCGTGGCTTGTCGACGTTATCGGTCGGCGTCTGACGCTGTCGAGTTTCCTGCTTATGTCGGGCGTGTGCAGTTACTTCTTCGGCAACGCGGCGACGGCGTCGGATATTTTGATGTGGGGCGCGGCAATGAGTTTCTTCAACCTCGGCGCGTGGGGCGTCATCTACACTTACACGCCCGAACTTTACCCGACGGCGATTCGTGCGCTCGGCAGCGGCTGGGCGGCAGGTTTCGGACGTATCGGCGGAATGCTCGCGCCAATGCTCGTCGGCGTCTTACTCGTTCACGGCGCGCAAATGAATTCAATCTTCATGATGTTCGCGTCGGTATTCGTCATTGTGTCGATTATCGTCTTAAGTCTCGGCGTCGAAAGCAAACGCAAGTCGCTTGAAGAAATCGACGCTTCGTTCAAGGTCAAGACTACGCCATAAAAAATTTTCTGCACAAAAAAAATCCCGCTCGGCTTGAGTGGGATTTTTTTTATATGAACAGCTCCGTGACGAATACGACCGTGCAACATAACAGCGCGACTTTGAACAGACTGCCGCCGAACCATGCCGCAACGACTCCCGCGACCAGTGCAAGCCCGCCCGAAATTTCCGACTGCGTGGCGCGGATTATCGCGGGGAACGTCATTACCGCAAGCGTGACGTATGGCACGTAATGCAGGAACGAACGCACCGTTACGTTTTTTATTTCGCCGCGAATCAAAGTCAGCGGCAGAATTTTTATCGCCAAAGTCACCGCGCTCGCAATCGCAATGTAAACGTTGATGTCGTGCGTCATTGATCGTCCTCCTTAATCGGATACAAAATTGCCGCCGCGCCCGCGATTAGAATTGTCAGCGCGATTGTCCTGTTGCCCGCCGAAATGTCTGGGAAGAAACTTTCGGCAAGGTAACTCAAAACGAAACTCACCGCGACTGCGCCGCCGATAATCTTGTCCTTACGGGCGGGCGGAATTATCACGGCAAGGAACATTCCGTAAAGCGCGACGCTCAACGCACTCACTGCCGACGCCGAAAAAAAATTCCACGCAATGATGCCGCAAGCCGTGCCAATCGACCAGCCCGGCAACGCCGTCAACATTGCGCCGTAGTTGTAGAACGGATTCAGCCAACGTCCGCCGCGTGCAATCGAAATGCCGAAGAGCTCGTCCGTCACGTCGAAGCCGACAAAAATTCTGTGGTAAAACGGCGTGTCGGGCGAAAATTTTTGGCTTAAGACCGTGCTCATCAAAACGTAACGGGCGTTGGCAATCAGCGTCAGCATTGCAATTTCGATGTACGGCGCGTCCGAGCCGATAACCGTAAATGCCGCGTATTCGCCCGCCGACGCGTTGTTTAGCAGGCTGATAACGAATCCTTGCAACGGACTCAACCCGACGTACTTGGCGATAATTCCGAGCGAAAAGCTCACGACGAAATATCCCAGCCCAATCGGAATGCCGTCGCGGAAGCCGTCCATAAGTGCCTGCCGATTTTCAATCGTCATAAAAAATTAAACCGTCACTTTCGAGCTGCTCCCTCAAGCCGCGCATGAACGTCGGACCGGGATCAGTTTTAATTGCGTAATAATCCGGCACGAGCTCCACGCGAAGACCGCTTGCCCGCGCCGCGTCCTGCTGATAGTGCCCGAAGACATATTCAATCGTCGGATATTTCGCGTGCAGATATTTTATCAAGCGGACGTTCGCGGCAAGTTGCGCCTCCGTCAAATCTTCGCGCCCGTCGTAGCCGCCGACGTTCTCAATGCCGATTGCGCAGTAGTTGTAGCCGATTATGTGCCGCGCGAAATTTGTTTCGGGCATGAGCCGCCAAATCGTTCCGTCGCGGTCACAAAGGAATTGCGACGCGACGTTGAGCGTGCCGTCGTCGATTGAGCCGTCGGTTATCTTCGCCGCGCTAAAATATTTCCAAACCGATTCAAACGTGCCGAACGCCGTCCAATGCACGACGACTGCTCGCGGAACAATCTGCCGATAAATTTGCCCGTAGTGTTCAAGCGTGTATTCGTCGCCAAGTGCGTCGCGTTCGTCGCTCCACGGAATGAAATTGTCCACGAACGGCAAATCCTCCGCCCGCGCGACGTTGACTGCAAAAAAAATAACCGCCGCGCAGATTGCGGCAAAAAAATTTTTCATGACGCCACCCGCTCACTGAAACAAATCCATCACGCGCCCGACGTAGTTGCGGGTCTCGGCGTAAGGCGGAATGCCTCCGTAGCGTTTGACTGCGGCGGGACCTGCATTGTACGCGGCAACGGCAAGCGGCACGTCGCCGTCGAAGGTGTCGAGCATCTGGCGGATATATTTCACGCCGCCGACAATGTTTTCGCCCTCGTCGTAGGGGTCGACGCCCAAACCTTCCGCAGTTTCGGGCATGAGTTGCATAACGCCGATTGCTCCGACGGGCGAAATTTCGTCCTGATTCATATCGGATTCGGCAATTGCAATGGCGCGCGCAAGTTTCGGGTCGACGCCGTATTCGTAAGCCGTCTGCATAACCAAATCCTCGGTCGGAATGACTTCGGCGTTCTTGCCGACGTAATTATCCTCGAAAATTTTATCGTCGCGGCTCGGAACCTCAAGCTCGGTGTCGGGAGTTTCGACGCGTTCAATTTTCGGCGGCGTCGACGACTGCGGCTGATTGATTCTGCCGGGCAAAGCTTCTTCGCCGGGCAACGGATTCTGCGCGGGCGCAAGGGCGTCGGATTTTTTCGGCGCGGGTACGGGAGTTTCGACGCGATCCGCCTCGCGAAGGGCTTGAGCAACCTTGGCGGCGTTGGCAATGTCGTTTTCGTTGACGGGCTGTTTCATGTTCGGAACGGGCTGAACTTCGTCGGAAGCCTTCGTCGGCGTGACGGCATGCAGTGACGCTTGCCGCGCAATTTCCCGCTCAAGGGTCGCTTGAAAGTCGCCGCTTATGCCGATTTTTTCTTCAATCTCGGTTATGCGCCGCCGAAGTTGATCAATTCGTTGCGTCATGTTGACGCGCTCAATCGGTTGAATTTCAATCAAGATAAATCACTCCTTTGTAGGAACTGGGAACTAGTTTCGCATGGACAGTTGCAAGCCGATTTCGTCAAGCAATTTCTGTTCCTCCGCAAGCAGTTCCGCCGTGTATTCGTTGAATCGCCGCTCTTTGAGCTGTTCGATACTTTTAAGGTACGTCATCAGCTTCATCAGTGTTTGAAGTTTCTGCTGCTTATCCTGCGTCGCTTTAAGAATCAAATCTTGCTGCTGTTCAATCTGCACGCGCTTCCAGTTGAAAAAACTGTTGTACATCATGATTATATCGACGGTGATTGTTTTGCCCTCGGAAGTTTTGTTCGCGAATTCGGCTTGACCTTCCGCCAACTCGCGCAGTAAAACTTGCAGACGGGCGCGAAGTTCCTCAAGCTTGCGCGACGCTTCCGCAAACTTTTGCTCGGCGTCATCCTTCTTGCGCTTGGTAACTTTCAACAGCGTTTCCAACTGGAATTTGAATTTTTTCATGTCACTTACCGGAAATCTTCAGGAGTTTCTGCTTAGTGGCGTCGTAGGTGTCGACTTCGTAAATGCCTTGGCAGAGAAACTCGTTAATCGAATCAATCTTGCTTATCGCCTCGTCGATACGCTTGCCGGAGTCCTTGACGTAAGCCCCGATGTGAATCAAGTCCTCGGCGTCCTTGTAAACCGCCATAAGTGCACGCAACCTTTGCGCGGCTTGAAAAGTTTCATGTCACTTACCGGAAATCTTTAGGAGTTTCTGCTTAGTGGCGTCGTAGGTGTCGACTTCGTAAATGCCTTGGCAGAGAAACTCGTTAATCGAATCAATCTTGCTGATCGCCTCGTCGATGCGCTTGCTGGAGCCTTTGACGTAAGCCCCGATGTGAATCAAGTCCTCGGCGTCCTTGTAAACCGCCATAAGTGCACGCAACCTTTGCGCGGCTTGAAGGTGTTCGGGCGCGACGACCTCGACCATAACGCGGCTGACGCTTGCAAGCACGTCGATTGCGGGATAATGATTCTGCGCGGCGATTGAACGGCTCAAGACGATGTGCCCGTCCAAAATTGAGCGCACGGCGTCGGCAATGGGTTCGTTCATGTCGTCGCCGTCGACAAGCACCGTATAAATCCCAGTGATTGAGCCCGTGTCCGAAGTGCCCGCACGTTCCAAAAGTTTCGGCAACAGCGCAAAGACCGACGGCGTATAACCGCGCGTGGCGGGCGGCTCACCGATTGTCAAGCCGACTTCGCGTTGCGCCATTGCAAAGCGCGTCACGGAATCCATCATCAGAATAACCTTGTGCCCCTGGTCACGGAAATATTCGGCAATGGCGGTTGCAGTCATTGCGCCCTTGATTCGGACAAGCGCGGGCTGATCACTCGTTGCGACGACGACGACCGAACGTTTGAGACCTTCCTCGCCTAAGTCGCGCTCAATGAAGTCACGAACTTCACGACCGCGCTCGCCGACAAGTCCGATAACGCTGATGTCCGCTTCGGTGTTTCGGGCAATCATCGACAGCAACGTTGACTTGCCGACGCCCGACCCCGCCATTATGCCGATACGTTGACCGTCGCCCATTGTTATGAGCCCGTCAATCGCACGCACGCCGACGTAAAGATTTTCCGTGATTCGCGGTCGCGTGAGTGGGTGCGGCGGCGCGGCTTGCAACGGATAAAATTCCGTCGACAGTATCGGTCCGAGCCCGTCCATCGGGTTGCCCAATCCGTCAAGCACGCGTCCGAGAAGTTCTTCGCCGACTTTGACTTGCAATGTCTTTTGCGCGGCGACGACTTCGCAACCGGGTCCGACGCCTTGCATTTCGCCAATCGGCATGAGCATGACGAATCCTTCGCGGAAGCCGACGACCTCTGCGGGAATGGGCGGCACGTTCGGAAACTTCGACATAATGTAACACAGTTCGCCGACGCTGACGGTCGGTCCCTTCGTCTCGATGACCAGCCCGACAACTTGCGTGACCTTGCCCGTCAATTTAATCGGGACGCACTCGTTTATGGCGTTCGTGAGTTTTTGCAGGTTGATGTCGTTTTTAATCATTGTTTACCGAAGCCTCAATCGATTTGATGTAAGCCAAAACTTCCGCGTTCACTCGAAACGGCGACTGAATCTTGGACTTCAAACCGTGAGCGCACAACTCGGCGTAAGACAGCTTTTCGCGGGCGGCGGCGGGAAATTTTTTCGTTGCAGTAAGTCTGACATAAAAATCGTCGGGTTCCGAGTAGCCGTGCTCAAATTCGTCGTTCTCCGTGCCCTGCGGCGGAATATTCACGGCGTCCACCCTGCACCGCCAATAAATCATCTGCGCGGGCGAAGTTGCGTAAATGTAAACCGTGTCGCCGACCGCGATACTTTTCAGCCGACCTTGACCCCAAGGGAGCGTTCGGAGCGTCTCAAAGGCTCTGTCGACCTCGTACCAATACGGACGTTTTTTGTTGACGCAGACGGGGAAAATCCACGCGCTCATTGCAAATCGCCTCCGCGCCAGTTGACGAAGATCAAGCCCTTGACGCGCCCGAAATGTCTGGTGTTGGAAGTGACGAGCGTGCAATCGTTGACAATCGATATTGCGGCAATGTAAATGTCGTTGTACTCAATCATTTGCCTGTGGCGGAGCTGAATGTAAATATCAACGGCTTTTTTTATCGTCGTCAAATCGTCGCGGTCAAGGTAAAGCGGCTTGGCAGTTCTGTACAAAAATTGAAACGCCGTAAGTTTTCGAGTCTTGCCTGCCGCCTTCAAGCCGCGAACGACTTCGTAATACACGATTGACGGAATAAACAATTCGTCGTTATTTTTTTCAGCCGCCGCAAAGTAACGCATAACTTCGGGGTCGCCGCGCAGAATATCGCTGACGACATTTGAATCTAAACAATACTTAGCCATAAAGTGCCGCCTTCCTGGCTTCTTCAGCCGCCATGTATTCGCCGAGTGCGTCTTTCTCGTCGTCGTCAAGCAATTCGGACATCGCTTTTAAAGCTTCGTAAGTGTTGCGCCGCGATTTATGTTTTTCCGTCACTTGAAGAAGATCGTTATTTTTGATCGTTTCAACTTCGACACGCAAGGCGTCAATGTCGCTTTGCATTTTGGTAAGCATGGCTAAAATTTTTTCTTCGTTGGACATGGTAACAACCTCCTATCGATTGAGCACGCTTTGAATGGCGGACTTCATAAGGTTGAGCTGCGTGGACAGGCGGGCATCGACATCGCCGTTTGGCGTTTCAATGACGCAGTCGCCGGGCTTAAGTGCCTCGTCGGAAACAATTTCGATTATGGCGGTGCCGTCGGTGAGCATGGACTGAAATTCACTGCGCGCCATTAAAATCAAATCGTAGCTGTAGGGCTCGACGTGAATTTTAATTTCCTTTTGGTCGCGGACGTGTTTAATCGCCTCGCGCACGACGGGCAGAATCACTTGCGGCACGTCAAGGAAATGTTGCGGCAAAATTTTTTCAATGGCAAGCATCACGACCTTAACAACGTCGTCCTCGGCGCGAATGAAATATTCAGCCGTCTGCTCCTTGGCGTCTTGAATGGTTTTTTGCGCGTCGTCGTTGGCTTTGCGGACGATTTCGGCAAGTTCGTCCTCAATGTGATCTTTGCCGTCTTTAATGCCGTCAGCTTTGCCGTCCTTGTAGCCGTCGTCGTAGCCGGATTTTTGCGCCTCCTCGCGAACGGTTTTAAGCAGTTCCTCGGATTCTCGCTTGGTGTCGGCGATAAGTTTGTCGGCTTGAGCGCGGGCGTCGTTGCGAATTTTGCGGGCTTGATTTTTGATTTCCTCGGCTTGAAGGCGGATTCGTTGCGCGTCAAGCAAAGTAACCAATGCCGCTTTCGTCTGCCGTTCAAGTTGAGCTGCCTCGGCGTAAATTTTGTCGAGAACTTCCTGCGGAACGCCGCGTTCGGCTTCGGATGTCGCGTCGGACGCTTGAACGTCGGCTTGCGAATCGTCGGCGGCTTCGGATTCGGGCTCCGCTTCGACGACGGGTTTGGGCTTCGAGCCGATTATCACGGGCGCGCCGACTGTCCTATAACGAAAAATATTTTTATACAAGCATACCCTCTCCTTGTCCGCGAACGATAACAATAACGCCCTTGTCCTCAAGCGTGCGAATGACGTTGACAATCTTGGACTGCGCCTCTTCGACGTCGCGAATCTTGACGGGTCCCATGTAGGAGAGTTCCTCTTTGAGCATATCGGCGGCGCGTTTGGACATGTTCTTGTAAATTTTGGCGGTGACATCGTCGTTGGTCGCCTTCATTGCAAGGGCAAGTTCCTTGGTGTCGACTTCGCGCAAAACAATCTGCACGGAGCGATCGTCCAGCATAACGATATCCTCGAACACGAACATGAGCTGCTTGATTTCTTCGGCAAGTTCGGGGTTGTCGACTTCCAGCGATTCGATAATGGCGCGTTCTGTGCCGCGGTCGACACGGTTGAGAATTTCGACGACTGCTTGAACGCCGCCCGCGCTTGTGAAGTCCTGCATTGACATTGACGAAAGTTTTTTCTCAAGCACGCGTTCAATTTCGCGAACGACGTCGGGGGACGTTCTGTCCATGAGCGCGATACGTTTTGCGACGTCCGCCTGCGAATCTATCGGCAAGCCCGTCATGATGATGCCTGCCTGTTGCGGGTCGAGGTACGCCATAACCAGCGCGATTGTTTGCGGATGTTCGTTTTGCAGGAAGCTTAGCAGTTGGGAATTGTCCGCCTTGCGCAGGAACTCGAACGGTCGCACCTGCAAACTTGTCGTGAGCCGCTTGAGAATGTCCGCCGCCTTTTCCGCGCCGAGTGCTTTTTCCAACACGTCCTGCGCGTATTCAAGACCGCCCGTCGAAATGTAATCGTTCGCCATCATCAGCTGATAGAATTCGTTGATGACCATATTTTTCTTTTCAATGCTGACGTGCTTATTGTTGGCAATGTCGAGCGTAATTGCCTCTATTTCGTCTTCGTCCATGTGAGCGAAAACTTTTGCCGCGTATTCGCCGCCGAGCGCAATGAAAAGAATCGCCGCCTTTTCGTGAGCTGTCATGGGCTTTGGTTCGCTGTACATGTCGTTGAAATTTGATGCGGGCATTTGTCAATCTCCTCCAATCAACAAAAAAGGGACTAGGGACGAAGGACTAGGGACTAGTTTTTGTTTCATGCTAGTCCCTAGTCCCTAATCCCTGGTCCCTGAAAAAATTTATTCGTCCTCAATAAGCCACGTTTTGATGAGCCACGCGACTTCCGCAGGCTTTTCGTCGATAAGTTTAAGTATGGCTTGCTTCTGATTAAGATTTTGTCTTTCGGCGGGCGTGAGCTTGTCGTCCTCGATTTCGTTGTTTTCGATGGCTTGAGCGCGTTCTTCCGCCGCAGCAAGACGTTCGGCTTCTTCGGCGCGACGTTGAGCTTCTTCGGCGCGACGGGCTTCTTCGCGAGCTTGACGTTCAGCCGCAAGTTTGGCTTCCAATTCCGCTTGACGTTCTTTGCGCTTCTTCCAGCGATACATCAAGAATCCGCCCAAAAGCAAAGCCGCAATTAAAATCATGGCAGCGATCTCCGTGTACAAAATTCTGTCTTTGCGTAATTGTTCTTGCCGCTCCAGAGCTTCTCTTTGGTCGCGCAGGTCGGTGTTGAACGGCATCGGCTCGACGGAAATTGTATCGCCGCGCTCCTCGTTTATGCCTGCCGCAGAGCTGACGGCGCGGAGTAAACCTTCCTGTTGAAGTTCGGTAATTTCGTCGCTGACCAAGACGGCAACGGTAAGGCGGCGAATGGATCCGGGCGACGCAACGATTTTCTGATTTTCCTCGTTGACTTCGTAGTTGCGCGTGGATTCCTTGCGTTCGTATTCGGCGTTGGCGTTACGTTCTTCGGCGACGTAGCCGGGGATATTGCCCGTGACGCCTGCGGGACCGCCGGGCACGTTGGATTCGCCGGTGTAACTTTCGCTGACGTCCTGTTGACTGCGGATAATGCCTGCGTCGTCAACAACGGGCGTGAAAGTTTGGCGGTCGATTTTCCTGTCGTCGAAGTCCAATTCCACGCTGACACGCACGAAGGCGTTGCCCTCGCCCAAGGTTTTGTCGAGCATGGTCTGAATATTTTGCTGAATGTGGTCGCGGACGCGTTTAGTCATTTCGATTTGGTTGAGTGTCCGCAAATTCTGCGCGTTCTGCTGTTCAAGTTCGTCGTCGTCGTTCTTGTTGAGGATGTTGCCCTGCTCGTCGACGATTGTAATATTTTCGGGCGCGAGTCCTTGAACGCTGTGGCTGACCAGATTGACAATACCCTTGACTTCAGGTTTGGTAAGTTGCGCCTCGGGCTTGAGCATCAGCAAGATTGAGGCGGTAGCGGGCTTTTCGTTCTTTTTGTAAAGGCTGTCTTCGGGCAAGACGATATGAATGCGCGCCTTTTCCACGCTGCCGAGGTGTTCAATCGTGCGAGTGAGTTCCCCTTGCAGTGCTTGAAGGTAATTAACTTTATTTTGGAATTCGGTGACGCCGAGTTTGCTGTCGTCAAAAAGTTCAAAGCCTTTGTTGCCGCGAGGCAGTCCTTGTGCCGCAAGATCGAGTCGCAGATTGTGCACTTGCGTGGCGGGCACGAGGATTGTTGCGCCGCGTTTATCCTCAACCAGCTCGTAGGGCACGCCCGTTTCTTTCAGGCTGTTGACCACGTCGCCGGCGTCTTTCGTCTCCAAATTGGTATACAGCGGCACATATTCGGGCTTGCTGCCGTACCAGAAACTTATTCCCGCAATGGCAATTACAAGCGCGATTATTCCGCCGATAAAAGCGTATCGGTGCCTGTTGTCGTAGCGATTCCAAAGCTCCCGAAGCCGCTCTCTCCAATTCGCCAATAAACTCAGTCCTTTCTGGGGACTAATGATTTAGACCCTAAACCTGCATACGCATGATTTCTTGATATGCCGCCGTCGCACGGTTTCGCAACTGAAGCGTTAATTGGAGCGCGATCTCCGCTTTTTGAGAGGCAACGACTACTTGAGATATGTCTTCGACTCTGCCCGCCGCCAAAGCCGCGTTCAAGCGTTCGGACTCAAGCTCAAGTTCGTTTGCTTTTTTCAATGAATCGACCAAAAATTCCCCGAAAGTTTTAACGGGCTGTTGTTCGTCGACTTTAGTTTCGCCGATATGACTGCGTGCGCTCATTTGCACGGGCGTCATTTGCAGGGGCGTTATGTCCATTATGTCACCTTCCTTAAGTCAACCCGATTAGTTGCTGACGAAACGATTATAGCACTTCGCAAGGCAACGTCAAATTTTTTTGCCGCTTACTTGCCGATTTCCAAAGCTTTGCTCGCCATAGCCTTCGCGGCGTTAATGGCGGTGGAGTTCGCCTCGTAAGCACGTTGCGCGGTTATCATGTCGACCATTTCTTGAACGATATTGACGTTGGGCTTTTCGACGTAGCCGTCGGCATTGGCGTCGGGATGACCGGGGTCGTAGACAAGCGGACCTTGCGTGTTGTCTTCCATAATTGAGACGGCGCGGACGCCTTCGCCCGCCTGCTTAGTCATACCGATTGCCCGCATAAGATTTTGCTCGAAAGATTTCGGCTCACGCGTCCTCGGCTCGAAGACGACGAATTTGCGATGATATGCGCCGCCGCGATCCGTGCGCGTGGTGTTCGCGTTGGCAATGTTGTTTGAAATGACGTCCATGCGCAAACGTTCGGCAGTCAAGCCGGAGGCGGAGGCGTCAATTCCCGTGAAGAGTCCCATAATTTACCTGCTCCTTAATTACTGACCGTTGCTGGTGATGGCGTTTTTCATGCGCGTGACGTGTGCGCCGAGTTCCGTGGCAAGCGCATTGTAGTACAGCTGATTTTTCGCAAGCGTCGCCATTTCAATATCGATGTCGACATTGTTGTTGTCAACGCGCATGATGTTCGTCGTGTCTTCGATGATTGTCGGCTCGGCGTGAAATTTGAGCGGCGTCGGCGGCAAATGCTTATCGTGTGTCCGATACATTTTCAATTTACCGTCGGGCTCTTCGCCGTAAATTTCACGCGCCAACAAATCCTCAAAATTCACGACCGACTTGCGATAGTTGGGCGTGTTGACGTTGGCAATATTGTTTGCAATGACTTCCTGTCGAATGGTCGCCGCCGTCATGGCTCGCGGCAGGTAATTAAACATCGGCGAATCGAAAATTTGTTCAAGCACGTCCGCGTCACTCACCTTTCTGAAAATTGCTTACCCAATGTTCTGAAAAAAATCTTCGACGATTGTACAACAGAAAAAAACTTTCTTCAACCTGCGCAAATAAAAAATGTCAATGGCAGTTTCAACGCCGCTTATAAATCCCCTTGCACCTTGTCAAAAAAATTTTTAGCTGATATTCTTTTGAGCGCGACGATTGCGGCGCGTGGCGGCGGGTGTTGCGCCGTCCGAACGTTTGAATTAATTTTGTGTATGTGAACCACTTTTTCTTTGCGTGCCCAAAGAATTGCGCGTCCATGCGCGCCTCAATATTCGCGGCGTTCAGGCGTCGACGACGCAACGAACTCGACGGAAATTTTTTTTACGGGAGCTTTCAGGCAGATGAATCGCAGAAATTTTATTCGCAACATGTTAATCGGCGGCGCGGGACTTGCGGCGGCGGGCGGAGGAATTTTTTATTACGTCAATCGACCCGAATTCGGACGTCTTCCGACGGGTTCTCGCATGGAAAAAATTTTGGCGTCGCCGCATTATTTCCGCGACCACTTCGAGTGTCTGACGCCCGTCGAAATTATGAGCGACGATGTCCGGCAAAAGGAAAATCGGCTAACCGCGACGTGGAAATTTATTTTCGGCGACAAGACGGGACTTGTGCCGCCCGCGCCCGTGCCGACCGTCAAGACCGATTTAAAATTGCTCGACCCGACCGACGACTGCGCAATTTGGATGGGACATTCGACGATTTATCTTCAGCTGGCGGGACGCAGAATTTTGATTGACCCGGTGTTTTCGCCGTATGCGTCGCCGATTTTTTTTGTCAATCGCGCATTCGCGGGCAGCAACATTTTTTCCGCCGCCGACTTCCCCGAACTCGACATACTCGCCATAACGCACGACCATTGGGATCATCTCGACTACCCGACGATTATGCAGCTCAAGCCGAAAATCAAGACGGTACTTTGTCCGCTGGGCGTCGGCGAATATTTTGAGCAATGGGGCTTCGACGTTGAAGACATCATTGAGGACGATTGGGACGCCGTGATTGACTTCGGGCGCGGGCTTATGGCGCACATTTTGCCGAGCCAACACTTTTCGGGACGACTGCTCACGCGCAATCCTACCGAGTGGTGCGCTTATGCCTTCGTGACGCCGCGACAAAAAATTTTCTGTTCGGGCGACGGCGGCTACTCCACGCACTTCAAGGACATTGGCAGAAAATTCGGCGGCTTCGATTTGGCGTTCATTGAAAACGGGCAGTACAACCTTGCGTGGCACGCGATACACTTGTTGCCCGCCGAAACTGCTCAAGCCGCGCAGGACGTTCGCGCAAAAAAAATTGTGCCGATTCACGCTGGGAAGTTCGCGTTGTCGCGGCACATGTGGAACGAGCCTTACATTGAGTTGCTTGCCGAAAGCGCGGATAAAAATTACGAGCTCCTCACTCCGCGAATCGGCGAACTGATATATTTTCACGGTACGCAGGATTTTCAGCGTTGGTTTGAATTTTAGGAGGGTCTGTCATGAAAAAACTTATCGCCGTCAACGGAAGCCCGCGACGTAATTGGAACACCGCGCAACTCCTTCAGCACGCGTTGCAGGGTGCGCAGGAGGCGGGCGCGTCCGCCGAACTCGTCAACCTTTACGCGCTCAACTACAAAGGTTGCACGAGCTGTTTCGCCTGCAAAGTCAAAAGTCGCCCGCACGGAAGTTGCGCCATGCGTGACGACCTGTCGCCCGTGCTTGAGGCTGTCAAAGACGCCGACGCCGTGATATTCGGGTCGCCGATTTACTTCATGAATCTTTCGGCGGGAATGCTTGCGTTCCTTGAGCGGCTGTTGTTCTCGAATTACATTTACAGCGACGAAATTCCGACCGTCTTCCCGAAAAAACTTCCGAATGCGTTTATCTACACAATGAACATGACTCCGAAACATTTTGAGCAATTCGGCATGAGCGCGCGGCTCGGCATGATGGAAGTCTTCGCGGAAAAAATTTTGGGCGTCGTCCCGAAAATCCTGCGCGTCTATGATACGGTGCAGTTCAAAGATTATTCGCGCTACGAAAGTTCAATCTTCGACGGCGACGCCAAAATTGCTCATCGCGAAGCTCACTTTGCCGAAGACTGCGCGGCGGCTTATGAAATCGGTCGCGAGCTGGTTACGAAATGATTTACGCGCTGTTCGTCGCAACGGTCGTCGCACTTGCCCTGCTGTACAAATTTTCGCCGACGCGCAAAGCTTTCATGGTCATTTGCACATTATTGCTGGTCGTGTTCACCATCAGCGCGTTCATTCACGGGCAACAAACTCGGCGGGCACAAATCACGCGTGCGCAGGCTGAAGAACTTCAGGCGCGGCAAAAAATTTTCGGCGACTGGTACGCGGCATATCAGCATGACATCGAACGCCTCGACCAAAATTGGCAACGTTACCATAACATTTTGGACGGCTTGTCGACAATGGACGCGGACAGTTTCAACGCGGAGGCACTGTGGCTGCGGCTCAAGGAGTTGGAGCAAGATTCGATTGACGAGCAACTTAAAATGCACCGACTCACCGCGCCGCCCGACCTTGACGCCGACAATCGCCGCTTGGTGGAGGAAATCATTCGCAAGACGCAACGTTACGCCGACGCGCAGACGTTGACAATCAGCATGTCGACGCTTGAGGCAAATCCTTACGGCGGGCAAGATTTGGAGACTGTGCGCCAAAAACTCAACGACATCATGATTCGACAATCGCCCGAAGGTTTATTCACGGCGCAGGAAATTTCCGCGATACGCGCCGCGCTCGGCGATTAGGGAGGCTTTTCGCTTGGAGATTATAAAAAAATTCGCCGCCTTGACGGAAAAATTTACGCGTCCCGTCGTCGCGCTCGGAATGTTCGACGGCGTTCATTTGGGTCACGCGACAGTGATTCGGCACGCGCTCGACATCGCACGGAGCATTGCCGGCACGGGAATTGTCTTCACGTTTTCAAATCACCCGATGAGCGTAATTAATCCCGCCGCCGCGCCGTTGATGATCGGCAGTAAAAATCTGCGCCGCGAAATTTTTGCCGATATGGGCGTCGACGTGCTGATTGAAATTCCGTTCACCGCAGACTTCAGCCGCAAATCGCCCGAAGAATTTTTGCAACTCCTGCGCGATAAAATTTCGCCCGTGTGCGTCGTCACGGGTCCGAATTACACTTTCGGACGCTTCGGGCGCGGCAACGGGCGTATGCTCCTGCGCGAGGCTCAAAATTTCGGCTTCAAGGCGGAAGTCTGTCAGACGTTCACCGTCGACAGGAAAACCGTCAGCAGTACGCGGATTCGGGCGTTGATTGCGGCGGGCGACCTTCACGGCGCGAACGAATTGCTCGGCAGAAATTTCACTTACGCGGGCGAAGTCGTCAACGGAGACAAACGCGGGCGCAAGCTCGGCTTCCCGACCGCCAACCTTGAAATTTCCGACAACCGCGCCATGTTGCCCAACGGTGCTTACGTCGTGCGCGTCAAAGTTCGCGGCGCAATGTACAACGGAATTGCCAACGTCGGCGACAACCCGACATTCAAGGCGCAACGCCGTCGGCTCGAAGTTTTTATCGACAACTTCAGCGGCGACATCTACGGCGAAGAAATTTTCGTTGCCTTCGTGAGCAAAATTCGCGACGAAAAAATTTTCGCCACCGTCGACGAACTCAAGGCGCAACTTGCGGACGATTTGCGCTTCATGCGGCAATTTACGGGGTGATGAAAAATTTTACAGACGATTAAAATTCACGGACTCGGCTCGTCGGGTGAGGGCGTCGGCAAACTCGGCGAGCTGATTATTTTTGTCGAAGGCGCGTTGCCCGCTGAAGAGGTCGTCGCGCAAATTGAAACCGTCAAAAAAAATTACGCGGTCGGCAAACTCGTTGAGGTCGTCAAGCCGTCGGCGGAACGCGTGGAGCCGTTTTGCCCGCTGTATGAAAATTGCGGCGGCTGTCAACTGCAACACCTTGCTTACGCCGCGCAACTCAAGTGGAAACGTAAGCAGGTCGTCGACGTGCTGGAACATATCGGCAAAATTTCGGACGTTGAAGTTTTCGCGACGCTCGGCATGGAAAATCCCCTGCACTACCGTAACAAAATGCAATTCCCCGTCGGACGCGGTAAGCCGCTCAAAATCGGCTGCTACGCACGCGGCACGCACGACATAATCGACGCCACAACTTGCCCGATTCAAAACGTCGGCAACGATAAAATTCTGAACGCCGTCCGCAAAGTCGCCGCGCAGTTCAATCTGCCGCCCTACGACGAGGATACGCATCGAGGTTTCCTGCGCCACGTTATGGGTCGCGTCGGCTGTGACGGGGAGTTGATGGTTGTGCTCGTCACTGCGACGAAAAATTTCCCTGCCGAAAAAAATTTTGTCCGCGCCCTGCGACGTGAGTTGCCCAACGTTACAAGCATTCAACAGAACGTGCAGACCTTCCGCAACAACGTCATCCTCGGACGCGAAACGCGCGTTCTTTACGGCAAGCCGACAATCCGCGACGAAATCGGCGGGCTCAAGTTCAACATCTCGGCGCGATCGTTTTTCCAAGTCAACACCTCGCAAGCCGAAGTTCTTTACCGCACCGCACGCGACTTTGCCGAACTGCGCGGGCACGAAACGATAATCGACGCTTACTGCGGCACGGGCACAATCGGCTTGTTCATGGCGCGGCGGGCGCGACGGGTTATCGGCGTCGAAATTGTCAGCAGTGCCGTTGCCGACGCCAAACGTAACGCGCGGGAAAATAATATCCGCAACGCTGAATTCATTGTCGGTGACGCCGTGAAAATTTTGCCGCGACTTGCCGAACAGGACGTTCGCGCTGATGTCGTCGTCGTTGACCCGCCCCGCGCAGGTTGCGACAAAAAAGTTTTGGAGACCTTCGCGGCAATGGCTCCCGACAAAATTATTTACGTGTCGTGCAACCCCGCGACGCTTGCCCGCGACTTGGCGATACTTGCAACGCTCGGCTACCGTACAAAAAAAATTCAGCCCGTCGACATGTTCCCGTTCACGTCGCACGTCGAATGCGTCGCACAAATCGTCCGTTGATTCGCCGCAAAAAAATTTGGAGCAACTCAATCGGTTGCTCCATTTTTGTTGCAAACTCAAGCCATAACCTGCAGGCGTCGAATCGTCATGTCTTCGGGACCGGTTATCTGACAGCCCTTGCGTTTGGCGTAACGAACGTAATCCAAAATTTCGCGGGTGATTCGTTCGCCGGGCGCAAGTATCGGGATGCCGGGCGGGTAACACATCAAAAATTCCGCCGCAGTCTTGCCGACGGTCTGTTCAATCGGCAACGACACCTTGTCGGCGTAAAAGGCATCTTTCGGCGCGGCGTCGACAATCGGGTCAATGTACTCGACTTTCATGAGCCGCGACGGATCTTTGCGATAAATGCGCTTGATGTCCGCCAACGCACTGACAAGCCGCTCAATGTCCTTGACGCGGTCGCCGACGCTCACATAAGCCAAAATGTTCGCAATGTCGCCGAATTCAAGCTGAATGTCGTATTCGTCGCGCAAAATGTCGTAAACTTCCACGCCCGCAAGTCCGACACTCCGCGTGAAAATCGACAGCTTCGTCACGTCAAAATCGAAGACAGAATCGCCGTCCGCAAGCTCCCGACCGTAAGCATACCAGCCGCCGAGGTAGTTAATTTCGTCGCGGGCGTATTCGACGAGCTCAATTACCTTGCCGAAAATTTCTTCGCCGCGCAGTGCAAGATTCCGCCGCGAAATGTCCAAGCTTGCCATAAGCAGATACGAGCCGCTTGTCGATTGCGTAAGGTTTATAATCTGGTGGACGTAGCCCGCGTTGATGTCCGCGCCCGTCAAAAGCAACGAACTTTGCGTGAGCGAGCCGCCGCTTTTGTGCATGGAGACAGCCGCCATATCCGCGCCGACACTCATTGCCGACGGCGGAAGTTTCGCGCTGAAATAAAAGTGCGTGCCGTGAGCCTCGTCCGCCAAAAGTTTCATGCCGTGTTCATGCGCGACGCGGGTTATCGTGGCAATATCCGAGCAAATGCCGTAATACGTCGGATTGTTGACGAGCACGGCTTTGGCGTCGGGATTATTTTTTATGGCGGCGACGACGTCCGCGACTTTCATGCCCAGCGATATTCCAAGTTGCGAATCGACTTGCGGATTGACGTAAACGGGAACTGCTCCGCAAAGTATCAACGCGTTGATTGCCGAGCGGTGGACGTTTCGCGGCAAGATAATTTTGTCGCCGGGCTTGCACGTCGACAGAATCATCGCCTGCACCGCCGAAGTCGTCCCGCCGACCATTAAAAAGCTGTGTGCCGCGCCGAACGCTTGAGCCGCCAAAATTTCCGCGTCGCGAATGACGCTGACGGGGTGGCACAAATTGTCCAGCGGCTTCATGGAGTTCACGTCGACATCAAGGCACGCTTGCCCCAAAAAATCCGCCAGCTCACGATTGCCGCGCCCGCGCTTGTGACCGGGCACGTCGAACGGCACCAATCGCGCCGCCTTCATTCGAGTCAACGCCTCCAGAATCGGCGCGCGTTCCTGCGTCAAGTATTCGTCTTGCAAAGTTATCACCGCCAAAAAAATTTTCGTGGAGATTATCGCAAAAAAAAATACGCCCCGCAACGAGCGCGATAAATTTTGTTGACGAAAATCGGCGAAGTTTAATCATTGTAACTTCGTGTCGGGTTTATTCGTCGTCGTCGTGATGATGGACAATTTCCGTGCCGCGAATGTCTTTGATAGCTTTGGCGACGTCCGCCGCGCCGTAGACTGCCGAGCCCGCGACCAAAACATTTGCGCCAGCTTCACGCGCTAAAACCGACGTTTCCGCGTTGATGCCGCCGTCAACTTCAATGTCGCATTCGGTCTCCATTTCGTCAATCATGTGGTAAAGCATGTGAATTTTGCCGAGCATGGACTCGATAAATTTTTGTCCGCCGTAGCCGGGATTGACGGTCATAATCAGAATCATGTCGGCGAATTCGACAAGCTCCTCGATGGCTGAAAGTGACGTGCCGGGACAAATGGCGACGCCCGCCTTGCAACCGAGCTCGTGGATTTTTTGTATGACGCGGTGAGCGTGCGGAGTTGCTTCGGCGTGAAAAGTGATTATGTCCGCGCCCGCCTTGGCAATGGATTCAAGTTGCGTTTCGGGATGTTCAACCATCAAATGCACGTCAAGCACGGCGTTGGTGACTTTGCGCAAGTCTTTGATGACGGTTGCGCCGAGCGTGATTTCGGGGACGAAGCTGCCGTCCATAACGTCAACGTGAATGTACTCCGCACCCGCGTCCGTAACCTTCTTGACGTCGTCGGCAAGGTGCGCGAAGTCCGCCGAAAGTATCGACGGTGCGATAATCGTTGCCATGAAAAAATTCCTCCTCGTGTCGTGAATTGTATTGCACGCAGTTTAGCACGCAGGAATTTTTTTTACAACAATGAATTATCTTTAAGCTGAACTGCCAAAGGAGTGAACATCATGACGAAAAATCTTGAGCACCGAAAAATTTTGGACGACGTGTTCAACGCCTTTACCGTCCTCGGTCGCGGCAACTACGTTTCGATTTGCGACGCCAAGGAAAAAATTTTGCGCTACAGTCCCGCCGCCGTTGAAGCGTTCGGTTTGGCGGACGAATACATTTCCGCCGAAAAGCTCGATTGGGCAAGCATAATTCACCCCGAAGATCGTTTCAAATTCACGCGCACGATGAGCGGCATTTTGAACGGCGAAGCGCACAATTACGACATAACCTGCCGCACGAAACTCAAAGACGGAACTTACGCGTCAATTCGATATATCGGCGCGTCAATCGGCGGCGACACCAAGCCCGAACTTGTCGGCGGCATAATGATTAACGAGGGCTTGACCGAGAGCACCGACCCCGTCACGCTGCTAAGGAACCGCTACGGATTTTTCCGCGACTTGATTGCCGCCGTCGAGCTCAAGCGTTCGTGCGTCGTGATGTTGTGCGGCATAAACAAAATGAGCAACATTAACGCCGAGCACGGCTACACGTTCGGCAATTCCGTTTTGCAACAGGCGGCGTGGCTCCTGCAAGAGGCTGTCGGGCAGGACGGCACCGTTTACCGCATGAACGGAGCGAAGTTCGCCTTTCTGACCGAAACACTTTCGCCCGAAGAAGTTGCCGTCAAATACGAAAAACTTCGCCGCGCCGCGCAGGCAGGTTTGCCCGTGGAAAACGTTCGACAAGTGCTGACGATTAACGGCGGAATGATTCACCTTGACGGAGCCGACGTCGACGAGCGGACGATTTTCGCCTGTTTGAATTTTGCTTACAGCGACTCGAAATTTTATCACAACGGCAAACTCGTCAACTACAACGGCGCGTTGGGCATGAACACGCACGAATCGCTTGAGCTTGTCGACGAAGTGCGCGACTGTATCTTGATGGACTGCAAAAATTTTTCCCTGCGCTATCAGCCCGTGTTCAATGCCGCGACGGAAAAATTGACGGCGATTGAGGCACTTTTATGTTGGCGCAGTGAGCGTTTCGGGGACGTGCCGCCGTCGGCGTATGTGCCGGTGCTTGAGCGCGATTTCCTGTTCGAGGAGCTGGGTTATTGGATTTTGCGCCGCGCAATGGAAGACGGACTTAAACTCCTGCGCCGCAAGCCCGACCTTATGCTCAACGTGAACATTTCGCCCGCGCAGATTGTCGACGACCTGCTGTTCGAGGAGATCGACAAAATTTCCGCGAACGTCGGCTTCCCGCTGAAAAATCTGTGCTTCGAGCTGACGCAGAGTTGCCGACTGATTGAGCCCGACATACTGCGGAGAATCGTGCGCGCACTCAAGCGCAAGGGTATTCTGTGCCTGATTGACGACTTCGGCAGCGGCGTCGCGTCGATTGACTTTCTGCGCGACCTTGCGCCGAATTTCATCAAGCTGGAGCGCGATTACATCATGCACATCAAGGACAAGCCCGGCAATTTGCAAATCGTGCGGCACCTGTCGGAGCTTGCGACGGAGCTGGGCACGAAGGTCTGTCTTAAGGGCGTGGAGGACGTCGAAATTCGCGACACGATAAAAAATTTCCCAATCGTCAACGTGCAGGGCAACTTCTATTCCGAGGCGATAACGCTTGACGAAATTGCGGCGCGGCTGATTTGAGCTTGAAAAATTTTTCGGCGCGTGATATTATTCGCGCAGTCAATTAGACAACAAAAAAGCAGGTCGTCGGTGCTGGTACGTCGACTTCCTCTTGGTTGATAGTTGATGTTGGGGAAGTCACTTCAGCTGGGGAAGGCTTCTGCTCTTAGCTGAGCCAGTTGAGCAGTGTTACGACTAGGGTTGCCCCTTGCAAGACCAGTGAGATGATCTCGTATTTCGTCATAATGTCACCCCCTCTCATACCCAAGAGGGGAGCCGACCACTTCAGATCTGCTTGCGTTGCAAACTATACCACACGTTCAGAAACTTTTCAACAAAAAATTTTTGACATAACGACAAATCAAAAGCGCAAGCGTGACGCTTGACCCTGCGGACGCGACCAATCGTCGACAACCGTAATCCATCGCCGCGCTTGAACATAACGGCAAATCAAAAGCGACCCGCTCCATTGGAACGAGCCGCTTTTTTCGTGTGCAGTTGTTTACGCGTCGAGCACCGACCATTCGTGCGTGAAGTAGAAATTTTTACTTTCGGGGAGTTTGCCCCAATTTTCGACGACGCGGCTAAGTGCGCGGGTAACGTCGTGGTGCCCGTCGGTGTTCGTCAGCAGGACAAGGAATTGATTCGAGCCGTTCTGCGAAATGACATCGCCGCGCCGCAAAGTGTTGTGCAGACACTCCATGAAACGTTCGCCTGCGTCGCGCCGTGAAATGACGCCGTCGTCGACCGTCCGCTTGAGCGCAAGTAACACAATGCAAATCGTCTTGCCGTAACCTGCGCGGGTGCGCTTGAGGAAGCGATAAATTATGCGGAAACTTTCAAACGGAATGATGTACGCCCCGGGCTCCTTGTTGCGTTCGGCAAGAATCATTTCGACCTGCGCAAGCGTGGCGACGGTCTCAACCGTATCTTCGGGCGCGTCTTCGCTGAAAATGTTGTAGCCGTGCTTGCCGTTTTGCTTGACGATGTAAAGTGCTTTGTCAGCCTTCTTGTACAGGTCGCCGAAGTCGGTTCCGGCTTGCGGAACGAGTACGCAGCCGATTGACGCGCCGAGCGGAATGTTCATGTCTTCGCCCATGAGCTGTTTGGCGGCGGCAGTAATTTTTTCGTTGATGAACTGCGTCTTCGCGGCAATGGTGCTTTCCTCGTGAACGCCGTGGCAAAAGGCAACAAATTCGTCGCCGCCCATGCGCCCGATTAAATCCATTGAATGCATTGTTGCCCGCAAAATGTCCGCGAAGGCAATCAGAATCTTGTCGCCCATTGCGTGCCCGTGAATGTCGTTTACGAGTTTGAAGCTGTCAAGGTCAATCATCATCAACGCGCCGTGAGACTTCTTGCAAACTTTCTTGAGCTCCTCTTCGGACGAGCCTTTGTTCAAAAGCCCCGTGAGCGCGTCGGTCGTGGAAGTCTTTTTAAGGTCTTGAATTTCGCCGACGGTCTGCAGAATGTTCGCCACGCGCCGCAGTAAGACTTCGGGCTTGAAGGGCTTGCGGATAAAATCCATTGCGCCGTTGTCGAAGCCTTTGCTCTCGACTTCGTCGCTTTTGTCCGCCGTCATGAACATGAACGGAATTTTTTTGTGGAATTCGTTTTGCAAAGCGATTTGCAGGTCGTAGCCCGTCATGCCCGGCATACGGAAATCCGACAGAATCATATCGGGTTTTTCCTTGCGGTAAATTTCCATAGCCTCCGCCGCCGACAATGCGCAAAATGTTTCGTATTGTCCCGCAAGCATGTTTTCCGTTATCATCAGCGGAACTTCCATATCGTCAACAATCAGAATTTTTTTCATCGCCAAAACCTCGCTGTTTGAAATTAGTCGCAGTGTCTTTAAGCGCATTATAACTTTTTGTCGCGGCGAAGGGAAGAAAATTTTTCGCGACGAACTGACGATTGTTGCCGCGGACGGACGAATTCCAATTTACAGCGGGCTTGCAAACTCTTTGCGCGGGGACTAAAATATTCGCGGAGATGATGTAAATGTTTCGCGGGGAGCTGTCGGCGGCGGCAACGGCTTTCGGGCTGGAGCTGACGACGGCGCAACTTGACGCGTTGGAAAAATTTTATCGGCTGGTCGTCGAGCAAAATCGCGTGATGAATTTGACGGCGATAACCGAGCCGCGCGAATTCGCAATTAAACACGTAATCGATTCGTTGAGCGCGTGGGACGAAAAATTTTTCCGCGACGCCGAATCACTTGCGGACATCGGTACGGGCGCAGGCTTCCCCGCAATCCCGATGAAAGTCTTCCGCCCGCGACTGCGCATGTGTCTGATTGATTCGTTGGCAAAGCGCGTGAACTTCCTGCGGCGCGTCGTCACGGAGCTTGAGCTTGACGGCGTGGAAGTCGTTCACGGTCGGGCTGAAGACCTTGCGCGACAAAAACCTTTCCGCGAGCAATTCGACATCGTGACATCGCGAGCCGTCGCGCGGCTGAATATCTTGGCGGAATATTGCTTGCCGTTCGTGAAAATCGGCGGACGATTCGTCGCGCTCAAGGGCAAAACTTTCCGCGAGGAGCTTGACGAATCACGGTCGGCGATAAAACTTTTGGGCGGCGGAAAAGTTTTCGTCCGCGAAGTGAAGTTGCCGACACTCGACGACGTGCGCGCCGTTATCTGCATCGACAAGCAACGGTCGACGCCGCCGAAATTTCCACGACGTGAACATTTAATCCGAACAGTAACGTTGAAATGAGGAATTAGCGTGAGAAAAATTTTTGTAGCGGGCGCGGCAGTTCTCGCGCTGCTGATGAGTTCGCCGCAAGTTTCGGCGGACGACGACATTGTAATTTTCGGCGGGGAATTCGACGACGAAGCGGCACCTTCCGCGCCCAAAAAAGTCGATAAGCCCGCGCCCGTCAAAGAACTGCCGACGCCGCCTGAAGAAAAACCTGCGCCCGTTCAACCGCCCGTCGAGACTGTGCAAGTTCAGCCGCCCGTCGAAACGCCGATTCAGCCCGTCGAACAGCCGACGCCTCCGCAACCCGTTGAGACTGTGCAAGTTCAACCTCCCGTCGAAACGCCGATTCAGCCTGTCGAACAGCCGACGCCTCCGCAACCCGTCGAGACAACCGAAATTTCCGGCGACAAGGAGCCTGTGCCCGTTGAACCGGTAATCGTCGTGCCGCCGCCCGTGCAACCGTTTCAACCCGTTCAAGAGCCGCCAATCGTCGAGCTCGCGCCGCAACCGACTATTCGACAGCCGCGAAGAGTTTCGCCGCCGCCGAGCAGTCTCAAGTTGCTCAAGCCGCGATTCATCAAGCTTGCCGTCGACGACACGTACACTTACTATCTGGACAAAAATTCCGTGCAGTGGAAAAAAATGCCCTACTCGTCGAGCGAATACATTGCTGATGTTTGGGTGCGACTGATTGAGCGCGAGCCGAAGTCTTTGGATGCGGATATGACGGCTTACGGCGCGGACAACTTCAACGCGGAAATTTCGCTTGCCCGCGAGCAGGGCTACGATTATCCGCCCGAAGATTTGCAGGTTTTGCGCAGTCAAGCTTACGTGTTGGAGCATTATTATTTGCGCCCGAAGACGAATCAAATTCAGTTCCTGTGCGAGCTGGAAGTTTTCGGGCGTCCGCAAAACACGGTCAACGAACGCGCCTACGACTACCGCAACTGGGAAAGTCTTGTTCCCGGCAGTGTCGAGTCGGTCATTTACGCCGCGACGATTAAAATTATCGGCAAGTCCAAGGCGAGTGAGCGCGGGCATATGACGTTCTTTGACATGCTGGACGAATACGCGCGCATTGCTTTAAACTGATTGCGAGGTAAATTTTTTGGAAACGTCACTAATTCCGCCCGTGCTGATAATCTTGTTGGCGGCGGTGAGCGGCTACTTTTCAATGATGGAAACCGCGTTGATTGAGTGTCATCGCGGGCGATTGGAAAAACTTTCGGAGGACGGTTCGGCGGACGCGGCGGCAGTTTTGCAAATGGTCGACGAGCCCGCGCCGCTTACCGTCGCGCAAATCGGCATAACCTTCACGGGGATTTTGGCGGGCGTATGCGCAGTTTTGTCCGCGCCGCTGATATCCGCGCATTTACATTTCGCAGAGGCAGAAATTTTTTCGACGGCGGTCGCAGTGTGCGGCACGACGTTTATTTTTTTGCTGTTCGGAGAATTTTTGCCCAAGCAGGCGGCAAAGCGAGATCCCGAAAATTTTTTGCTCAACCGTCACAAAACTTTCCGACTGATTGTCACGCTGATGAATCCGTTCGTCGCCGCGTTGAGTGCCGTCGCGGGCGGCGTCGCGTTTGTTTTCGGCATGAACGCCGCTAAAAATGACGCCGTAACCGAAGACGAAGTGCTTGACCTTATCGAACAGGGCACCGAGGACGGCACGATTGAGAAGTCCGAACAGGAAATGGTCGACAGAATTTTCGACATCGGAGACGAAACCGCCTACTCCCTTATGACGCCGCGCGTGATGCTCGTTTGGCTGGATTTGACGGACGACCTTGAAAAAAATTTGCAGATTGTTCAAGACAGCCCGCATACGATTTTCCCCGTCGGAGTCGGCAGTTTGGATGATTGTCGCGGGCTGATTTACGCGAAAGATTTACTCGACGCCGTGCTCCGTGACGGACGCAACATCGATTTGAACGCGCTGATTCGCAAGGCAAGCTACGTGCCGCGCACAATGGAGGCGTTCCGAATCGTCGAAAAGTTTCGTTCAAGCGGCATAACCGAGGCAATGGTCAACGACGAATACGGCGGAGTTATCGGCTTTATCACGCTTGACGACATCCTGCGCGAAATCGTCGACACTTCCGGCGACGAGGAGAGCGGTCAACAATTCATGCGCAACAAAGACAATTCTTGGACCGTCGACGGCTTGTGCGACATTGACGAATTCAAGGAGCGTTTCGACATTGAGACCTTGCCCGACGAGGAACACGACCACTTCCAGACGATGGGCGGCTTTTTAACGTCGCAATTCGGCTACATTCCGAAAGTCGGCGAAGTCCGCGAGTGGAACGGCTTCCGCTTCAAAGTCAAGGAAATGGACGGCGTGCGCATCAAAAAAATTTTAATCAGCCGTGAATAATTCATTGACAAGCGCGGCGCGGGCAGTTAGACTTACGGCGTGCTTGTCATAAAATTTTGGAATTAGGGTTGATGATGTTCAATTACCCGCTCGATGTAATTATGGTTCCGATTCAAGCCGTGCTGTTCGTGTTCACGTTTTATTTGTGCGTGATAGGATTCTGCGGCATGTGGCGGCGTTCGGAAGTCAAAATCAAAACACCGCAAAAAAAATTCGCCGTGATTGTCGCGGCGCACAATGAAAGCGCGGTTATCGCACCGCTCATTGAAAATTTGAAGTCGCTCGATTATCCCGACGAACTCTACGACATTTACGTCATTGCCGACAACTGCACCGACAACACCGCCGAAATTGCCGCGAAGTCCGGCGCAATCGTCTGCGAACGTGTCGACGCCGCCAAAAAGTCCAAAGGCTTCGCGCTGGAGTGGATGTTTGAACGGCTGTTTGAAATGGAGACTCGCGGGACGGTTTACGACGCCGTTGCGATTTTCGACGCCGATAACCTTGTGCACCCGAACTTTCTGGCGGAAATGAACAATCGGCTTTGCAAGGGCGACAAAATTATTCAAGGCTTCCTCGACGCCAAAAATCCTTACGACACGTGGGTCAGCGGCACGTTCGCCATTGCCTTTTGGGTTATCGATTACGTGTCGCACCTCGCCAAAACAAATATCGGCTTGTCGGCTGTACTCGGCGGCACGGGCATGTGCATTACAATCGACGTTCTCAAGCGATACGGTTGGCGCGCCACGTGCCTGACGGAAGACATGGAATTTACGATGAAGTCGCTCGCCGAAGGTTTGAAGACGACGTGGGCTCACGACGCCATTGTCTACGACGAAAAGCCGCTGACGTTCTCGCAGTCGTGGACGCAGCGCAAGCGTTGGGCGCAGGGGCAATTCGACGTGGCGCACCGCTTTATCCCGAAAATGTTCCGCGAAGGTCTGCGCCGCAAAGATATTCGCATGTTGGACGGTTGCCTGTATCTGCTCCAGCCGCACTTTTTGATGCTGTCGTCGTTCTTTTTTATGATGAGTTATGTTCAACTCGCGCTCAACACGACGCTTTACACGAACATTTACGCCGTATTGCCGTCGCAAATTCTGATGGTGATAATGATCGCGCAATACGTCTTGCCGATGATAATCCTCGTGAAAGTCCGCGCCAAGCTCAAATCGTGGTGGTATCTGCTGTTCTATCCGCTGTTCATTTATTCGTGGATACCGATAATTTTCCTGGGCTTCGTGCACCGAAACGAACACGAATGGGCACATACGCGACACACCCGCTCCATGAGCTACGACGACTTTGTAAAGAAACGTACATACTAAAAGAGCCTCGACGTATTGTCGAGACTCTTTTTTGTTGCGGATTAAATTTCAATCGTCGTCAGCTTCGGCGGCGTCGACAGCCTCTTCAGGCGTCGCGACACCGCGTATGACCTTGAGCAAGCCGTCGCCGTATTTGCTTATCATGCCAAGCCGATAAGCACCGCAAAATCGATTTGCTCGTAAGTGGGCGGCGCGGATTAAATTTTAATCGTCGTCAGCTTCGGCGGCGTCGACAGCCTCTTCGGGCGTCGCGACACCGAGTATGACCTTGAGCAAGCCGTCGCCGTATTTGCTTATCATTGCCAAGCCGATAAGCACCGCGAAATCAATTTGCTCGTAAGTGGGCGGCGTGAAGTCATCCTTGCCGCAATAAATCGGCACGCGATAGGAAATTTCGCCGTCCGTAAAGTCGAAGTCGAAGTTGCCGATCATCAAGCCGTAATTTGCTCTGTGCAGATATTCGCCGACTTTGACGCGGTCAGACTCTTCCGCTTTTATCGGCAACATCAACTTGACGACAAGTTTGTCTTTGTACGCGTGGAAAAATACCGTCGCCTTGCCGATTTTAGCGCGCACCGCGTAAGTTGCGCTTGCCACGTTGCGTTCATTGAAGGGCTGATACTTCGCCTCGTCCTGCCTGAAGAAATCTTCGACCGCCTCACGAACTTCACGGAGCGTGTCGCGTCTCTTTTCGAAAGAAGTTGCCATACGAATTCCCTCCTCGTTGTCACGAATTCTATACCGCCGCCGAAAGATTTTCAAGCAAGCCGAAAAAAAATCTCCCGCCGGTTTTCGACGGGAGCTGACTTTTTTTGCGTTAGTTATTTTCATGCGGCACTGTCCTCTTTCAAAACGTATCTCATATACATCGGGATTTTCTCAATGGTTTTGTCCAGACGCGGATTCTTGCGCCATAAGCTGTACTTGTGCAGTTCGGATTCGGAGCGTCCGCTGCGGAAAAATTGGTAGACGCCCTTTGAAAAATCTTGGCTGAACAGATAGTGGCGTTTGCCGTTCGAGATTAGGTAGAAGTGGATTTTGTCGTTCGACTTGGTTACAATGACTTTGTTCTTCATGATACTGTTCCCTCCCTGAAATGTTAATGAAGATTTTTACACATCGTTATTCTAATCGAAAGTTTTGCGCTTGTCCATAAGTGGCGGGCGATTTAATGAAAAATTAATGGATACAGCCGAACAGTTCGCCGCAATCAAATAATTTTTAATCGGCAACTAAAGACAAGCGCGGAAATTTATTTTATACTTCGCGTCGGGTCAAAGAGTTTTCAGATTGTTGGAAGGTGACATATTATGCGCAACATCACGAAAAAAATTCTCGCCGGAATTTTGGGCGGCGCGCTGATTTTCACGGGTGCCAATGCTTTTGCGGCGGAGCCCGACGCGTCCGACTTCGAGCGTGCGTGGCAGGAAGAGGCGGCTCAAAATATCGGCGGCTGGGCGAAATATTTTTCCGACAAATACGGCATTGACGGTGCGCAGATTGAACGGGCAATGCACGACGGCGTTCACATTGAGGACATCAAGCACGCGGCAGTTTTGTCGAAGCTTAGCGGCAAAAATTTTTCGGACGTGTTGGCAATGAAGGTAGATTGGTCGCAAGTCGCCGATAAGCTCGGCATCACGCACGACCAAATCAAAAATTTCTACGACCAAGAGCGCGACGCGGAATTTGCCGAACGTGCGGGCATTGACGTCGGCACGTTCAAAAGTTTGCTCAAGGACGGCTATCAACTGCACGACATCGCCATTGCCGGCAAAATCGCCACGGCGTCGGGCAAGGACATCAAGACTGTCCTCGGCAAGCGCAAAATCAACAACACGTGGGGCGACGTGGCAAAATCTTTCGGCGTGGACATGAAAAAAATTATGCCGCCGCCGCCCGCTCATCATCGCGACAAGTAGGTTGCGCCGACTGAACGTTAATCGCTGAATTTGTCGTTTAGCATCTACTTTCTCTTTGCTTGTCCAAAGAGAAAGTAGCAAAGAGAAAAGACCCCTCGCGGGGGCGTCAGTCTCGAATGTTCCGACGTTGCGCCTACCCGCAACCGAATGTTGCCCGCGGACTTCGCGTCACGCTCAGTGCGCGGGCAGGGCGCACGTCCATGTGCGCCTCAAGTTTCGCTGTTGTGTCAGCGACAAAAAAAATTAAGCGACGAGCTTTTTCAAGCCCGCCGCTTTTTGTTTGCGATATTTTATGCGGTGACGGCTCCCGCGCCGTAGCCCGCCTTGCGAATCGCCTCGCGCAACACGTCGTCGGAAACGTCAGACTTCAAGCCGACCTGCGCGGACTGTTTTTCCAGACTTGCCGCCGCAATGGTCACGCCGTCGACACGTTCAAGGGCGCGCACGACGTTGAGGATACATTTTTCGCAGGTCATGCCGTCAACGTCGATGGTGCGGTGAATCGGGAAGCGTGCAATTTTTTCGACGCGGACGCGGTAACCGTCGTCAAGTGCCTTTTGCGCCGAACAGCCGCCGCTGCAACTTGAGCAACTCTCCGAACAGCAAGCCGCCTCGCCCTTGAAGAAACTTCTGTAAATCGTGCGCAGGGCATAAGCAAGTGCCGCCGCGATTAAAATTCCAAGTACAATTGTCGCAAGCATGAGCCGTCATCTCCGTCACTCGAAGCCCAAAAGTTTTCCGACTTGATAGACAAGCAACGACGCAATCCACGCGACTGCGCAGGTGTATGCGAACGCGAACGCCATCCACTTCCAAGACTGCGTTTCCTTTTTGATTGTGCCGAGTGCCGTCACGCACGGCGAATACAACTGCGTAAAAATCATGAATGCAACTGCGGCAAGCGGCGTGAAGGTCTGACCCAGCGTCGTCGCGAACAGTGCCTGCGCGGAATTTTCGATGTCTTCGTCTTCGGTGGAAAGTTCGTCCGCGCCGTAAAGAATGCCCATTGTCGAAACGACAGCCTCCTTAGCAAGGACGCCCGTCACGACAGCCGCGCCCGACTCCCACGTGTTGAAGCCCTGCGGTGCAAAGAGCGTCGACGCCGTCGAGCCGATACCCGCCAAGTAACTTTCGTTCATGTCGTCGGTCATACCGTCGGAATTGAAATTGCTCAAGAACCAAATCAGCACGCTCATTGCGAAAATAATTGTGCCGGCTTTGATGAGATAACCTTTGCCCTTGTCCCACGCCTCAAGCAGGACGGTTTTAATGTCGGGCAGACGATACGGCGGCAACTCCAGCAGGAAGGTCGATTGTTGCTCTTTGAACGTCGTCGTGCTCAAAACTTTTGCCATAAGAATTGCGACTGCCAAGCCGAGAACGTACATTGCGAAGACGACGTTAGCGGCGTTGTCGGGGAAGAACATCATTGCGAACAGCATCATTACGGGAACTTTCGCGTTGCAGGTCAAAAACGGCGTCACGAGGATTGAAATCATTCTGTCCTTGTTGGTGTCGAGTGCACGTGCGCCCATAATCGCGGGGACTGCGCAACCGAAGCCCATTATCAGCGGCATGATACCTTTGCCCGTCAAACCTGCGCGGCGCATAATCGGATCCATAACGAAGGCGACGCGTGCCATGTAGCCCGTGCCGTCAAGGAAGCTTAAGCAGATAAACAGCGTGAAAATCAGCGGGACGAAACTCAACACTGCGCCGACGCCCGTAATAATGCCGTCCGAAACGAGCGACTGCATCCAATCCGCGACGCCCGCCGACGCCATTGCCTCCGCCGCCGCAGGTGCCAACGTCTCCTCGAAGAAGCCGCCCAATTCGTCCGCGAGCGGCTGACCAATCCAGTTGAACGCAATTTGGAACATCAGATAAAACGCCGCCAGCATTATCACCAGCGACGATATTCCGTTGGCAAGGTACGAGTCCAATTTTTCGGTAAGCGTCTTGCCCGCCGCGCTGACGGTAACCGCGCTTGCCATAATTTTATCAATCAGGTCGTAGCGTGCGGCAATGACTTCCTCGTCGATTTTCGCGGCAGAAAGTCCGCTGTGTTCGATGTTGTGCACGCGGTCGATATGTTCCGTGATAAGCGCGCTCGGCTTGTAATTCGTCATAACGGCGTTCGTGAACACGTCCAAAAGTTTGCGGACGCTTTTGTTGCTTTTGCCGACGGTGTTGGTTACGGGCATTCCGAAGGCGGCTTCCAACTTTTGCATGTCGATTTTAATGCCGTGACGTTGCGCCTCGTCCATCATGTTCAGGTTGATAATCAGCGGAATTCCGTTTTCCATGAGCTGAACGGTCAAGAACAGGTTGCGGGCGATGTTTGCGGCGTCAATGATGTTTACGACGATGTCGGGCTTATTTTCCTTGAAATAGTCGCTGACGACCTGCTCCTCCTGCGAACGGGCGTTGATTGAGTACGTGCCAGGCAAATCAATGACGGAAATTTTTCTGCCGTTGTGTTCAATAACTCCGACTTTTTTGTCGACGGTGACGCCGGGCCAGTTGCCAATCTTTTGCCGCGCGCCCGTGAGTTCGTTGAAAATCGTTGACTTGCCGGTATTGGGGTTGCCCGTCAAGGCGACGGATAATGCTGACATAATTAAGCCTCCTTCACTTGCGAAACTTCGATGTATGCGGCGTCGTCGCGTCTCATTGCCAAGTTGTACGAGCGCAGGCGAATTGCGATTGGGTCGCCGAGCGGTGCCGAATTCAAAACTTCAACGCGTGTGCCGGGGATAAGCCCCATTGTCATAAGCCGTTGCTTGAGCTCCGACTCTCCGACAGAATCTATTCGCACGACCATTCCGGGTTTTGCATCTTTGAGTGTCAAGCTTGCCACCTCCGCAAAATTTTTTCGGTGCACGAAGTTTATCACACGCGACAATGATTATCAACACGCATTGAAAAATTTTCCTGTTGCGGGCAATTCGATTCGCGGCACAAAAAAATTCCCCGCAGAAAATTTCTGTCGGGGATAAAATTTTTTTTTACTCGCCGAAGATGTCAGCATGGGTACCCGTAGCGGTTGCCAGCAAAACCAATTCGCCTTCGTTTATCCGATAAACAAGCAACCAGTTGTTTTCAATGTGACATTCGCGAAGATCTTCAAGGTCGCCTTTAAGTTGATGGTCGCGATATTTTTCAGGTAACGGATCGCCCGTTTTCAACATCTCCAAAACCGCAAACAGCTTTTTAATGTCTTTGCCGCGCCGTTGAACGCGCTGAATATCTGTGCGCATTCGTGTGGTGTATTTGATTGTGTACATTCAATCGTCTCCCAACATCGACGCCATCGCCTCTTCGACGGTATCAAACGGACCGTAAAGATTTTTCCGCATGCGAGCGTCACGGATTGCCTCTTCCAAGTCTTCGGGCATTTTGTAATGCTTGACGGCAAAAGGAATTCCGTTGCGCGCAATACACGCCTTGAAGAACATTCGGACGGCGGTTTCCGTGTCGAGACCGAGATCATCAAAAAGTTCGTCGACATTGGCTTTGAGGTCGTCGTCCAGCGTCATTTGAAACGTCGCCATGAAAATTCGCCTCCGTTATTTGCCGGTGACCATGCGGTTAATCGCGCTGATTAAAGCTTGAATCGAGGCGGTGATAATGTCGGTGTCCATGCCCGCGCCCCACGTGACCTTGCCGTTCGCGCCCGTGATTGAAATGTAAGCGATTGCGCGTGCTGATTGACCGATCTCAAGGGCGTGTTCGTTATATGTCAAGTTCGTGTACGTGATGCCCAAATTTTTTTGCAGGGCGTTCGACACGGCGTCAAGTCGCCCGTTGCCGCGTGCGGAGTAGGTGACGCGTTCGCCGTTGACTTCCAAATCGACACTGCCGACGCGTGAGCCGCCGGGCTGCTTGCGAAGATGGAACTCAATCAGCTTGTACGGCGTGTCGACATTGACGTATTGGTCGTGGAAAATCTGATAAATTTCGTCGGGCAAAAGTTCCTTGTGCTTGCGATCGCTGACGGACTTGACGCAATAACCGAAGTCCTCGCGCATTTTCTTGGGCATTTCGACGCCGTAACGTTGCTCCATGATGAAGCCGACGCCGCCTTTGCCGCTCTGACTGTTGATTCGGATAACGTCGCTGTCGTAAGTTCTGCCGACGTCGTGCGGGTCGATTGGCAGGTAAGGCACTGTCCAGCGGTCGGGATTTTTTTCGTCGCGCCAATGCATTCCCTTGGCAATGGCGTCTTGATGACTGCCGCTGAACGCCGTAAATACCAGTGCGCCCGCGTAAGGTTGCCGCTCGTGGACATGCATTCGCGTGACGCGCTCATACATCTCGACAAGCGCGGGCATGTTCGTAAAGTCAAGTTCGGGGTCAACGCCCAATGCGAACATGTTCATTGCCAGCGTCACAATGTCGACGTTGCCCGTGCGTTCTCCGTTGCCGAAGAGTGTACCTTCAATTCTGTCCGCGCCCGCCAAAAGTCCCAGTTCACAGTCCGCGACGCCGCAACCTCTGTCGTTATGCGGGTGCAGGCTCAAGACGACCTTGTCGCGGAATTTAAGATACTTGTTGATGTAAGCGACCTGCGCGGCGTAAATGTGCGGCAAACTCATTTCGACGGTGACGGGAATATTTATTATCGGTTTGCGGTCAATGACGGGCTCCCAAACGTCAAGCACGGCGTTGCAAACTTCCAGCGCGTATTCGGGCTCCGTACCGGTGAAACTTTCGGGCGAATACTCAAATCGATAATTCGCGCCCGCCTTAGTCGTCAACTCAAGCAAAAGTTTCGCGCCGTCGATTGCAATTTGTTTAATTTCGTCGCGGCTCATGCGAAAGACCTGTTCACGTTGCGCGACGCTCGTCGAGTTGTAGACGTGGACAATTGCGTTTTTCGCGCCGTCGAGTGCCTCAAAAGTTTTCTTTATGATGTGTTCCCGCGCCTGCGTGAGAACTTGAACCGTCACGTCGTCGGGGATAAGATTTTCTTCAATCAGCTTGCGGAGCAGTGCGTATTCCGTTTCACTTGCGGCGGGGAAGCCGACTTCAATTTCCTTGAAGCCGATTTTGACCAGCGTCTTGTAGAACTCAACTTTCTCGTCGAGACTCATCGGAATGACCAGCGACTGATTGCCGTCGCGAAGGTCGACACTGCACCATATCGGAGCCTTCGTCGGATATTCTTTGCGCGCCCAATCCAGAATCATTTCGGGCGGCAGGAAGTAGCCCTTGCTGTACTTCGTGTAATTCATCAAATTCAAACACCTCATTGAAAAAATTTTTCGCGGACAATTATATTTGCAAGCGTTCGCCGCCGTCAATCGTCACGGCACTTCGGAGCCTTCAACGTCGCCCGTCCAATCGACAAGCCCGCCGGCAACGTGACGTTGCATCCAATGGACGCGGCAAAGTCGTCAGCACCTTAAGCCGTTGCCGCGCTTTACGGAACTTCGGAACCTTTAACGGCACCCGTCCAGTCGACAAGCCCGCCGAATTCGTAAACATTTTTGTAGCCGTTATCGCTCAAAATTTTCGCCGCATCTTCCGCACGCCGCCCCGTCCAACAGTAAACCAGAATCGTCGCGGCTTTATTGGGCAGTTTGCGGAAGTCGCCGCCGCGCAGGTCGTCAATCGGCACGAGCAACGCGTTCGGGATATGTTTCTTGTCGTATTCTTCAGGCGTGCGCACGTCAAGGATAATCGCGTCGGGATTCGCCTTCATGATTCGGAGCGCGTCCTCTTGCGTGATGTGCTTGTAGCCGTTCCCGCCGCAACCCGTAAACAAAATCGCGACGCTTAACAAAAATACTGCCGCAAAATTTTTCCGCAACGTATACATTATTTCAAGACCTCGGTTAAAGTTTCAATCATCTTTTGAATGTCGAGCGGCTTGGCAATGTGGCTGTCCATGCCCGCATCTTTCGCCGCCTGAACGTCCTCGCTGAAGGCGTTCGCCGTCATCGCGATTATCGGAATTTGCGCAAGCTTGGGATTCGGCAGTTCTCGGATATGTTTCGTCGCCTCGTAGCCGTTCATGACGGGCATTTGAATATCCATCAGCACCGCGTCGAAGTCGCCGGGCTTACTTGCCGCAACCTTATTGACGGCGTCTTGACCGTTGACTGCCGTATCAAGTCCGAAGCCGAATTCCGTCAGAATCAGCGACGCAATTTCGCGGTTGACCTCGTTATCTTCGACAAGCAACAGCTTAACTTTACTGAAGTCGATTTCGCGTTTGGAAGCGGTCGACTGTTCGGTTTCGACGGCGTCGGGCTCATCGACGACGGGGAAGTCGACGCGCACAATAAATTCCGTGCCCTTGCCGAGTTCGGTCTCAACGTCGATTGTCCCGCCCATAAGTTCGACAATGCTTTTTGTAATGCTCATGCCCAGTCCCGTGCCTTGAATGTTGCTGACCGTGCGATCGCGTTCGTAGGCGGCGAAAACTTTTTTGGCGAATTCGGGCGTCATACCCATGCCCGTATCCTTGACGCGCAGTTCGTAGTTGCCGACAGATTCGGTGCCGCCGACTTGCCGCAACGTGACCGTGACGGAGCCGCCTTCGGGCGTGAACTTGAACGCATTGCTAATCAGATTCAGCAGGACGCGATTAAGGCGCGGCGTGTCGCACATGACGATTTTGTTCATGACGTGCGCGGTGTCGACGGTGAACGTTATGCCCTTCGTCGCCATTTGCGTCGCGAACAGGTCGCGCACTTCGCCGAGTGCTTTGACGATGTTTGACTTTTGCGGGTCGAGTTCCATTTTGCCGCTTTCGATTCGGCTCATGTCGAGAATATCGTTTATCAGCGCGAGCAGGTGATTGTTCGACGCCTCAATCTTGTCGAGATATTCTTTCGTGCGCGGCGGAAGTCCCGCCTCCTTTTTGATTAGATTCGTGTAGCCGATAATGGCGTTCATTGGCGTGCGGATGTCGTGGCTCATGTTCGACAGGAACGTTGACTTCGCCTTGTTGGAGCGTTCGGCTTGAACTTTTTGGACTTCCATAGTTTTTTCGCGGCGCATCATCAAGTTGTAGATGTTGAACATGATAAACAGCGCGATTGCGATTAACGCCATTTGCATAAGGTTGTGTTGCGTGAGCGAGTCGCTGACGTGTTGCATTTGCGTTTCGATGTAGTAGGCGGAGTCGGCTTTTTCGCGTTCGGTAGGCGGCACGCCGTGTTCGTTGAGCTCTTCGGTGTAGTATTCGCTCAAGTTGCCGAGGACGGTTTGAGTGGCGGCATTGGTCGATTCGCGCACCCAAAGCATTGACGTAAAAAATATCAGGAACAGCAGCGATATCCACGAAATTGTTGACTTGCCGAAGCGGCGTTCGGTGTCGCGCTGAAAAATGTATCTGAAGAACACGAAGCCGAGTATGCTCCACAGAATCAGAATCAGATAACTTTCGGTCGTCATTGCGCTGACGGTCCAAACGTTCGGCACCATGAAGTACAGGAAAAATATCGTGCTGACGACGCAACCAATCGTCCCCGTGAATTGCGGCAGAGTGCGTCCGAGCTGACGCGCCGTGATAATCGTGACGATTGATGTGTACGTGTAGTCGATTGTCGCGCCGATTGTGTTCACGTCGATAATCCACGCGATTGCCGTGCGTCCCATGAACGGTATCGGCAAACTTAACAGCATGATGAACAAAACGGCGTTCATAGGTGTGCGATTTTTGTTGAGCTTGCCGAACCACGCGGGCAACAGGTCGTCGCGCGTCAATGCGTAAATCAGACGGCTTGCGGCGATGTAGTTGCCGACAAGTCCCGTAATGACGCCGCAAACGCACGTCACCGCCAAAATTACAAGTCCCGCGTCGCCCATGAAAAAATTCACCGAGTAGAACGTCGGCAGACCTTCCAGACCGTCAAGCTTGTCCAAATCGGCAATGTAGCCGCTCCAATCCGTGTAGCCCGTCGGAAATGTCGACACCGCCAAAATCGTCAGGAACGTGTAAGCCAGTGCCGCCGCAACGACTGCGCAAGCCAATATCGCGAAAGTTTTCGTTACGGAAAATTTGAAGCCCTCCGCCGACTGCGACACCGACTCGAAGCCGACGAATGCCCACGGTGCCAAAACGACGATTCCGAATATCGCCGCGAATGTCGATTCATTTTCGGGCGGATATGCGGGCGCAATGTCGAAGATGTTCACGCCGCTTGAAATTACCGCGCCGATACCGATTAGCACGCCGCCGAACAGAATCACCGCCGCGACGGTCTGCACCCACGCCGCGAGCTTGCCTCCGTACATGCACACCGCGCCGAAAATCCACAGCGCGCCCAAACTCAACAGAACTTCGCCCAGATAAATATCGAAGCCCGCGATTGTGTAATGGAAGCCGAATTGAAACGTGTCGCCCAAAAATTTTCGGAAGATTATCGGCAGGGCAGTCGCGTTCGCCCACGTAATTGCGATGTAAACCAGAATCAAAAACCACGAGCTCAAGAAGCCGTGGTCGTAGCCGAGAACTTTTTTCGCGTATGAATAAGTGCCGCCAGCGTCGGGATAGCGATTCATCATGAAATGGTAGTTGTAGCCGATTAGCAACATGATGACGCCGCCGACAGCCATACCCAGCGCGGTGCCGAGCGGTCCGCCTATCGGCAAGAAGGTCGTGCCCGGCATAACGAACGCGCCCCAACCTACCGCACAGCCGAATGACAATGCCCACACGTTCAGCGGCGACAAGTACGGTTTCAATTTAGTTTCTGCAGTTTCCATTAAGGGGCACCGCTCTCCTTTGAACAATTTGCTTGCAATTATACACGAAGTTAAGTTAAAGTAAAGTTGCCGATTTGCGCGGCGTTCGGAAAAAATTTTTTGCAACGGAGGCGATTGAAATGTTGGCTTACGACGTTTGCGACGATTACGAAATTATCGAGGGGGAAAAAATTATGTCACCTGCGCCGAACATGTGGCACGGCAACGTGGTTTTGAATTTAGCTACCGACGTTAATATTTATTTCAGGAGCAACAATCTCGGCGTGGTTTTTCACGACCATATTGACGTTCATTTTCCGGACGGCAACACGTTGTCGCCCGACCTTACAATCATTCGCGCCGATAATCCCGACATTGATACTTACAAGAAAAAGGGCGTATTTTACGGCGTGCCCGATATGGTTGCGGAGGTTTTTTCAAAATCGACAATGAAACGCGACATCGGTATCAAAAAGGACGTTTACGAACGCAACGGCGTCAAAGAATATTGGATCATCAATCCGTGGAGCGAGAGCATTGAAGTTTATCTTCTGCGCAACGGCAAATACGAGCTTGACGGCGTTTATATCGACTACAGCGACGACGAATTGGAGCGGCTCACCGACGAGGAGCGCGCCGCCGTTCAAACAGAAATTCCCGTTGCGGTGCTCAACGGTTTTACGCTCAAGATTAAAAATATTTTTTGGCGATACTTTGAATGACGCAATGGAGGATTTTTTATGCGCGTATGGTTCAATCACTGGTTCAGCACCGCGTATCACTTAATCAATCTGATTCGCGACGCAAACCCCGAATTTAAATTCATCGGCTCGAATAAAAACGATTACGCCATTTACAAGCTTGCCTGCGACGAATGGCACCGTGAGCCCGAAAAAATTTCCGACGCCGATTATGTCGATTGGTGCTTGAGTTTTTGCCGCGAACATGCCGTAAATGTTTTTGTGCCGCGCAGAAATTTGGCGGCGATTGCACTGCGGCGCGACAGCTTCAATCAACGCGGCGTGAAAGTTCTTGTCGGCGACGGTCGCTTGACAAAAATTCTCGATGACAAAATTGCGACATATGAATTTATTGCGGCGGGCGGGCTTACGGAAATTGTCCCGCCGTACAGAATCGCGACGACCTTTGACGAATTTGTTCGGGCGTGCGACGAGCTCAAAACTCCGACAAATCGAATCTGCTACAAACTTGCGGCGGACGAAGGCGCGCTGACTTTCCGCGTGATTGACGACGCCATTGAAAATATTTCCGCGTTGCACAATATGCCGAATATGAAAGTTACCCGTGCCGCCGCCGAAAAAATTTTGTCGCGCTACGACTTCAAAATCCCGCTGCTCGTCATGCCGTACTTGAGCGGGCGCGAAATCAGCGTGGATTGTTTGACGACGGCGCAGGGCAACATAATTATTCCGCGCTTCAAGACGAATCACCGCTATTCCGAAATAAAATTCGACGACGCGATAATTCACGTCGCCGAAAAAATTTTGTCGCTGTTGAATTTTGATGTGCCGCTGAACATTCAGCTTCGCACGGACGCTGAACGCCTTTACCTGCTGGAAATTAATCCGCGCATGTCGGGCGGACTGCAACTGTCGTGCCTCGGTGCGGGAGTAAACATTCCCGACCTTGCGATAAGCCGACTGCTCGGCGTCGATAAGCCGTGGACAGTTCCCGCGAAAAAATTCCGCCGCGTCGCAAACATCGAGTCGCCGATAATTTTGTGAACACCTTCCGACGCGATAATTCACGTCGCCGAAAAAATTTTGTCGCTGTTGAATTTTGATGTGCCGCTGAACATTCAGCTACGCACGGACGCTGAACGCCTTTACCTGCCGGAAATTAATCCGCGCATGTCGGGCGGACTGCAACTGTCGTGCCTCGGTGCAGGCGTAAACATTCCCGACATCGCGATAAGTCGACTGCTCGGCGTCGTCAAGCCGTGGACGGCTCCCGCGAAAAAATTTTGCCGCGTCGCAAACATCAAGTCGCCGATAATTTTGTGAACACCTTCAGACGCGATAAGTCACGTCGCCGAAAAAATTTTGTCGCTGTTGAATTTTGATGTGCCGCTGAACATTCAGCTGCGCACGGACGGTGAACGCCTTTACTTTCTGGAAATTAATCCGCGCATGTCGGGCGGATTGCAACTGTCGTGCCTCGGTGCAGGCGTAAACATTCCCGACATCGCGACAAGTAGACTGCTCGGCGTCGTCAAGCCGTGGACGGCTCCCGCGAAAAAATTCTGCCGCGTCGCAAACATCGAGTCGCCGATAATTTTGTGAACACCTTCAGCCGCGACAAGTGGTTGTTATCCGACCTTGAGCGATTGCTCGCGAGAGGGGAGAATAGCCGTGAAGTTCACTGATTTTCTATACATGGTCGCGTCGAACGTCGTGGCGCGATTCATCTGCGATTAGCTCAAAGATTTTTTCAAGACCGACAACAAGAACGAGAACGGTAACAAGGATGACAACTGAGCCAAACCTGCGCTGACATAGCGCAACCCCCGAGAGTCTGTCGTCAGCAGACATACTTGGGGGTTTTTGCTTTAGGGATAACCGTGGAATTACTGATTTCTTATCGCGCGCATTATAAACTGCGGCGCAAAAATTTTCAAGCACTGCCCGAATCGCACCGACACGAAATTTTTCAATCGTTGGGGTCGTCGACGTAATCGACTTCCGAGTAGCCCGCGTGCAACGTAATTTGATGCTTGAGACCTGCGGGAATGAAATACGTTTCGCCCGCCCAATAAGTCGTCGTCTTGCCGTCGGCAGTGAATGTGCACGAGCCACTTACGACAATCGTCCACTGCGCGGCGTGAGCGTGTTCGGGGAAGACAACTTCCTTGCTCGCGCTGACGAAATACACGGTGCCCGTCGAAGTGTGGTCGACGTGAACTGCAAGCCCGTCAATGCCGTAGTCGCGCGACGGAATTTTTTTTATTATGTCGGGGAACATTGCCGCACCTTACAAGGATTTTATGCAGTCGGCAACGGCGTCGGCGTGACGTTTGGCTTTGTCGATAAGAGCCGCCTTTTGAGCGTCGGTGGTGACGCCGGGGACGCACATCATCCCGCAGGAGCTGAAAATTTTCTTGAAGTCGAGCTTGCACAGCGCGGCGAAATTTTTGAGCGGATAACTGAACTCCTCGATTGTGTGACCCATTGCGCCTTCGGCAGTGTAAGCATCATCGGGCGCGCCCGCCGTCACGGAAATTATGAACGCCTTGCCCGCAAGCGCAGTGCCTTTTGAGCCGTAAGCCCAGCCGTGTTCCATAACCTTATCAATGTAAAGTTTGAGCAGTCCCGGCACGCCGTACCAGTGCAACGGATACACGAACGCGATAACGTCCGCCCGCTCAAGTGCAGCCTGCTCCGCCGCAATGTCGAATTGATACGTCGGATAAAGTTCGTCGAGCTTGCGAATTTCGGCTTGCGGCAACTGCGCGGCAAGTTCGTCGAGTATCGTTTTGTTCGCGACGGAAATTTTCAGGTCGGGGTGTCCCGAAATAATCACAACGTTTTTCATTTGCCAATTGCCTCTCTGTAAGTCTTGAGCGTGTTATCTGTAGCCGTCGTCAAAAATGCCGTGTCGCCGCCGAGTGCCAAGAAACTCACGCCCAAATCGACGAAACGTTTTGCCTGCTCCGTGGTAAGCGCGATTGTTCCGACGGGCTTGCCGAGTGCGCGAATACGTTTGATCATGTCGTCCATTGCCGCCTCAACTTCGGGGTGGAAGATGTCGAGTCCGTGCCCCATGTCGACAGCCAAATCAATCGGTCCGAGGAAGATTGCGCCGACGCCGGGCGTGTTCGTTATGGCGTCGAGATTTTCCCAGCCGCGAACGCTTTCAATCTGCGGCAGAATGCAAATTTCGTCGACGTTTCGCGCAAGATAATCGGGGTGACGATTGAAACGTCCCGCACGCACCGCCGACGCTCCGAAACCGCGATTGCCGCGCGGCGCGTAGCTTGCCCAATACATGATGTCTTCAGTCTCCGCGCCCGTCTCGACCTTGGGAATGATGATGTTCTGAATGCCGCCGTCAAGGAGCTGTTTGATAATGCCGGTGCCCGCCTGCGGAATGCGAACGACAGGCGTCACGTCGTAAGCGGCAATGGCGCGCGCAATGTCCAAAATCGTCGTGACGGTATGTCCGCCGTGTTCGCCGTCGACGAACAGCCAATCGATATCAGCCGTCGCCAAAATCTCCGCGACCTCGGCTGAAGTCGTCTCTTGCCCGACGCCGTATTGCAGTTTGCCCGCCTCGATACCGTGTTTGAATTTGTTGTACAGATAATCTTTGACCATCGGCATGAAAAAATCGCCTCCGAAAATTTTTTTTACAGTGTACAGCAATTAAGCGGCGAATTCAATTATCAAAGCGGCGAATTCATAAAAGCAACGGCTTAAGCGGCGGCGGCATCCACTCGACCAAAAATTTCGCAAGCTCACGCGGCTCAAGCTCGCGCCTGCCCAAAAACCAATCGTTGACGGTCTCGGATATCGCCCGCATGTAAAATCGCAGACAACAGTTCAGCTCGTCCGACAGCTCGTATCGCGCGGCAAGGTGTTCGCGCATTAGGTTAATCGCGTAATCGTTCGTGGCGTATCGAAATGAATTTTGCCCGACAAAATTTTTGAGCGCGTTCCGATAAAAAATTTCGTCCTCGAAAAGAATTTCCATCCAGCGGAGAAGAACTTCCTCGAACGTCAGCGACGCGCCAAGCTGATTGACAACCGCCTCCACGCGCCGATTGCATATCCAAGCCGCAAGGTCGTACTTGTCGCGGAAGTGATTGTAAAACGTCGGCGGCGTGAGCCCGCAATTTTTCGTCAACTCCCGAATTGTGATTTTATCGACGGGCTTGAACTGCGCCAACTCCTTGAGCGACGCGGCAAGCAAAGCTTTGGTTTGTTGCGTACTCATTTGAATCCCTCCGCGCCAAAAATAATTCGTCGCGAAAATTTTTGCAACGGGCTTGAAAATTTTTTGCGGACGCTTGGAGATAACTGCAGGCAGGAAAAATTTTTCGGCTGTCAAATTTTTTCGGCGTGTATTTGAAAGGAGAGTGAGCGGCATGATTTATCGCGAGCTGGGCAACACCGGCTTGAAGGTCAGCGAAATCGGCATGGGCTGCGAAGGCTTCGGCGAGGACGGCTGCCGGATGACGGCTAAGCTCTTCGACGCGGCGGAAGTTGCGGGCGTGAACTACTTCGACCTGTATGCGTCGAATCCCGCCGTGCGAGAGGCTGTCGGCAATGCCCTGCGCGGGCGACGCGAAAAATTTATCGCGCAATCGCATATCTGTTCCGTGTGGCAGAACGGTCAGTATAAGCGGACGCGTAAGTTGTCGGAGGTCAAGGCGGGCTTTGAACTGTCGCTTAAGCAACTGCAGACGGATTATATCGACGTGGGCACAATTCACTATTGCGACGCGCTCGACGATTGGCGGACGATTGAGCAGAACGGCATTTTGGATTATGCGCGTGAGCTCAAGGCGTCGGGACGAATTCGGCATATCGGCTTGAGCAGTCACAATCCGCAAGTCGCGCTCAAGGCGGTGGAGAGCGGCGCGATTGAAGTGCTAATGTTCAGCGTCAATCCGTGCTACGATTTACTGCCCGCTTCGGAGGACGTTGAGCAGCTTTGGGCACTCGAAAATTACGCGGAACATTTGACGAACATGGATCCCGACCGTCAACGGCTGTATGAAACTTGTCAACGGCGCGGCGTCGGAATTACGGTCATGAAATGTTTCGGCGGCGGCGATTTGCTCAATGCGGAGCTGTCGCCTGCGGGCGTGGCATTGACGGCGCACCAATGCATTCATTACGCGTTGAGCCGTCCCGCCGTGGCAGTGGTATTGGCGGGCGCGCATTCCGTCGAACAGCTTATGGAAAGTGTCGCTTACGAGGACGCTTCCGACGCCGAAAAAGATTACGCCTTGACGTTCGCGAGCTTCCCGAAAATCAGTTGGCAAGGTTATTGCGTTTACTGCAGTCACTGCGCTCCGTGCGTCAAGAAAATCGACATCGCCGCCGTGACGAAATTTTTGCACCTTGCCGAGGCTCAAGGCACCATGCCCGAAACCGTGCGCGAACATTACGCGGCGTTATCACATCACGCGGGCGAGTGCATTCAATGCGGACTGTGCGAGACGCGTTGTCCGTTCGGCGTCAAAATCCGCGACAACATGAAACGCGCCGCGCAGGTTTTCGGCTACTGAAAGGCTACACGAGGCCGCCCAAGGACGGGCGGCCCGCCGCGTATGCTACGTGATGTAGCATGCGGCGCAAACGCAAATTGCGCAACGTTGCGGGGAGCTTAGAACTGTAAATTGCACTTTCGCCCCCGCGCGTAGCGGGCGAGTTTCTTTGCTACTTTCTTTGCTCGGTCAAAGAAAGTAGATCCTATACACAAAAATTAATTCAACGCTCAAGACGGCAGGAGATGATTCACATGTTTGAAGACGGCGCAAAACTCGACGACATCCTGAACAAATTGCGGCGACCGACTTTGGACAACGAAGACGACAGTAAAAATGAACGCATCACCGACGCGGCAATTCGTTACGAATCAAATCGCGCACCCGTCAACACAACGGTTACGTTTGACTTCGGCGGGCAAAGAACAACGGAGGTATTGAAATGAGCAAAACACTGGTGGCATTTTTTTCGGCAAGCGGCTCGACGCGCAAGCTTGCCAACACATTGGCTGAAGTCCTCGGCGCGGACACTTACGAAATCAAACCCGCCACGCCTTACACCGGCAAAGATTTAAACTGGAACAACTCACAGTCGCGCAGTTCCGTCGAAATGGCGGACATTACGACGCGCCCCGCACTTGCCGACAAGACTGCACCCGTCGCCGAACACGACACGATTTTTATCGGCTTCCCAATTTGGTGGTACGTCGCGCCGCACATCATCAACAGCTTCCTTGAAAGTTACGACTTCAGCGGCAAAACAATCGTCCTGTTCGCAACGAGCGGCGGCAGCGGCTTCGGCGACACGCTCAATCAACTCAAGCCCAGTTGCGCAGGCTCCGTCAAGTGGATTGTCGGGCAAGTCTTTCGCGGGCGCACCGATAAGGCGACGCTTGATTCATGGGTGAAAACTCTGCCGCTGTAAAAATTTTTTTCCGCAACAAAAAATCCCCCGACATCGTGTCGAGGGATTTTTTTGCGTGACTTGACGGCTAAAATTTTTTGGCGTCGCGGACGGTTAGAAGACGTTCGGAAATTTCGGGCAGTGTTCGACCGCCGACAGACTCCACCGCCGCAAGAATCGCGCCTTCGACAAGCGGGCAGTCAATCATAACGACGTTATCGCGTGCCAAATCCTCAAGCACCATTTCGGTCGTCATAACGGCGGAGCCCATGTCCATTAGCACAATCACGCCGTCAGCGGAATAAACGGACTCAACGGCGGCTGAAATTTTTTCGTAACTTGTGCCGAGTGAGCCGTCCTCAAGCCCGCCTGCCGCCGCGATTGCCGCATCGTGAGCCATCATCTGCGCAAGCTCGACGACGCCTTGAGCAAGCTTGCGACTGTGCGAAACGATAACCACGCCGACCATAACTCAAGCCCTCCGCAAAACGTCAAGTGCACTTTGCAACATATACAGGCTTGAAGTCGCGCCGGGGTCTTGATGACCGAGACTGCGTTCTTTAAGGTAGCTGGCGCGTCCTTTCGTGGCGATGATCGTTTTGGTGTATTCGACGCCGTCAGCCGCCGCGTCAACCGCCGCCGATAAAGCTTCCGTCAGATTTTTGCCGCCGTCAAGTTCGGATTTGAGCGTTTCAAGCGCGGGGCACAGCGCGTCAAGCATGGTCTTTTCGCCCGCGACAGCTTTGCCGCGCATTTGAATGCCGTTGACAGCCGCTTCAAGTGCCGCCGCAAAATCCGCGTCCGTGAGCTCGTATTTGCCCTTGCAGACGTTGCCCGCCTTCATGAACGCCGTGCCGTACAAAGGACCCGACGCGCCGCCGACAGTTGAGACGAGCTCCATGCCGACGCCCAGATCGGAAGAGCGTC
>JADEZP010000113.1 GCA_015206805.1 Quinella sp. 1Q7
CCGAATTCGTGCAGGTCGTCGGCAAAGATCGTCTGCGTATGCGCGTTTGGGAGCGCGGTAGCGGCATAACGCTTGCTTGCGGCACGGGCGCATGTGCCACGGCGGTTGCGGCGAATCTCAACGGCTTTGCGGGCAAAAAGTCGACGGTCGTCCTTGACGGCGGCGAACTTCAAATCGATTGGCGAGACAACAATCACATCTTTATGACGGGCGCGGCTGAAAAAGTTTTCGCGGGCGAATTCAATTTTCCCGACGATTCGGCAACTGCACCGACTGCGACGGAGTCAACGGGCTCAACGTTCATGGACGGCTTTTGATATGGAACGCGGACTGTTGATTGTCGTAAGCGGCGCGAGCGGCACGGGTAAAGGCACCGTTTGCAAAAAAATTCTCGACGATATGCCGCAAGTCGCCTACTCCATTTCCGCGACGACACGAACTCCGCGCCCAGGTGAAGTCGACGGCAAGGAATATTATTTTTTGAGCCGCGACGAGTTTACGGCGTGGATTGACGGCGGCAAGTTCCTTGAGTTCGCTGAAGTCTATGGGAATTTTTACGGCACGCCGCTGAACAAAATCGAGGAGCGTCTCAATCGCGGCGAAGATATTCTGCTGGAAATCGACGTTCAAGGCGCGCTCAACGTCAAGCGCAAATGTCCCGACGGCGTGTACATTTTCCTGTTGCCGCCGAGTTTGCATGAGCTCAAACGGCGCATTGAAGGTCGCGGCACCGAAACGCCCGAAAGTTTACGACGCCGACTTGCCAACGCCGTTGCCGAAATTCAAATCGGGCGCGAATATACTTATGTCGTCGTCAATGATTCTGTTGAGCGTGCCGCCGCGCAGATTGAAGCCATCATTGCCGCCGAAAAATGCCGCGTCGAACGCAACGCCGACAAATTTTCGTTGGAGGAGGTGTTCTGAATGAAACTCAACGCAACGCCGCTAAGCATGGTCAATCCGTCGACGGACTCTATGCTCAAGCAGGCGCACAGCCGTTACGCGCTGGTCGTACTTGCGTCGAAGCGGGCTCGCGAACTTTTGAGCGGCGCACCTTGTCGCGTCGAAGAGCGCGGTACAAAATTCGTGACCAACGCGATGGAAGAAATCAACGAGGGCAAAATTACGTATCAGCTTAAGGAATAACCTATGCTCAACAAAAATATTTTAATCGGCGTGACGGGCGGCATTGCGGCTTACAAGGTCGTCGAAGTCGCAAGCCGTCTCAAAAAGCTCGGCGCAAATGTCCGCGTGATGATGACGCGCCACGCTGCGGAGTTCGTCGCGCCGAGGACGTTTCAAGAAATTACAGGCAACGCCGTGTCCGTCGAAATGTTCGGGGACGCGGCGAATTTTCATGTCGCGCACATTGCCCTTGCCGACTTCGCCGACGCGATATTGATTGCGCCCGCAACTGCGAATTTTTTGGGCAAGGCGGCTCACGGAATTGCCGACGACCTGCTGACGACGACGATACTTGCGTCCGACAAGCCGCTGATTGTCGCGCCGGCAATGAACACGAAAATGTTCGCTCACCCCGCCACGCAGGATAATCTGCGGATTTTGCGTGCACGCGGCGTGAAGATTCTGGAGCCTGCAACGGGCGAACTTGCTTGCGGCACGAGCGGCAAAGGTCGTCTGCCCGAACCCGTCGAAATCTGCGCGGCGGTCGAGAAAATTTTTGCGGCGGGAACTTTGACGGGCAAGCGTGTACTTGTGACGGCGGGCGGCACAGTCGAGGCGATTGACCCCGTGCGATATATCGGCAACCGCTCAAGCGGACGAATGGGCTTCGCAATCGCTCAAGCCGCATTGAACGCGGGCGCGGATGTCGTGCTTATTTCGGGCAAAAGTGATCTTGCGCCGCCGAAAAATTTAACGTTCGTCAAAGTCGAGTCGGCGACTCAAATGCGCGAGGCTGTCTTGAAACATTTCGATTCGGTCGACGCCGTGATAATGTCCGCCGCCGTCGCCGATTACCGCGTCAAAAATCCCGCCGCGCAGAAAATAAAAAAATCCGCCGACACGCTGACGTTGGAGCTCGTCAAAAACCCCGACATCTTGCGCGAACTGGGCGGGCTCAAGACTTCGCAAGTGCTCGTCGGTTTCGCGGCGGAAACTCAAAATATTTTGGAATACGCCGGCAAAAAGCTCGTCGAAAAAAATTTGGACTTCATCGTCGCCAATGACGTGACTGCCGCAGGCGCGGGCTTCGGCGTCGCCACGAACATTGCGTCGATTATTTGGCGCGGCGGCAACGTCGAAAACTTCCCCATGATGAGCAAAGACGACCTTGCCGTCAAAATTGTGGAGCGTGTCGCGGAATTGCTCGGCGGCAGAAAATTTTTCCCGTCAAATTAACGGCTCACGGCTCGCGCATGGACGGCTTGTCCGACGCAAAGTCCGCCGTCGTTGGCGGGAATCAGTTCGTGGCGCAGGACGTTTAATCCGCGCCGATTGAGTGCCGTCGCCGTCAACGAACTCAACAACGAATTTTGAAATACACCGCCGCTGAGTGCGACGGTTTTTATTTTTGTCCGCAAGCTCAATTCGGCGCAAACGTTCGCGACAAATTCCGCTAAGCTCGCGTGGAAAAATCGCGCCGTGTCGAAAATATTTTCCCCGCGCAGTCGACGGCTCACAACCTCCGCAAAAAGCTCGGCAGTCGTCGCGAAGTCTCCGCACGATTCGCACGTCGAACGCTCCGCAACGGCTTGGAGTCTCATTGCCGCTTCGCCTTCGTAAGTCGACACGTTGCACACGCCCAAAATTGCCGCAACCGCGTCGAAAAGTCTGCCCGCGCTCGTCGACGTGACGCAGTTAATTTTTTTGTCCAGCAGAAATTTTTGCCCCGCAAGCTCCGCGTCCGTTGCAAGCCGTAATTCGCGGGCAAGGGCAATGTCAATCATCGACAGCGCGATTCGCCAACCTTCCCGCGCAGATTTGTCGCCGCCCGCCTGAATGAACGGACTTATCGTCTCCGCGCGTTCGTAAGTCGTCGCGTCGCAAATGAGAAATTCTCCGCCCCAAATCGTGCCGTCGTCGCCGTAGCCCGTGCCGTCGAACGCCACGCCGATAACCGCGTCGCCGTGATTGTTTTCGGCAAGACAGCTCAACACGTGCGCGAAGTGGTGCTGAACTTTGACGAGCGGCACGTTGAGTTTAGCGGCAAGCTCCGTTGCAAGGGCGGTCGTCTGATAGCGCGGGTGCAGGTCGCAGGCAACAACTTCGGGCGAAATTTCCAACAGGTCGCGCATACGGTTAATCGACGCCTTCAAGACTTCGACAGTGCGCAAATCTCCGACGTCTCCGATATAAGGCGAGGCGTACAGCAAATTATTTTTCGCAAGGCAAAACGTGTTCTTGAGTTCGCCGCCGATTGCAAGCACGGGAATTTTTTTGCCGCCGTAGAAAATCGGCAACGGTGCATAGCCGCGCGAACGTCGAATCATTGACGGGCGGTCGTCGACAAAATCCATGACCGAATCATCTGCGCGCAGGAGTATGTCGCGGTCGTGGCTCAATATCGCGTCGCAAAAGTCGCCGAAATTTTTCAGCGCGTCGGCGTCGTCAATCGTTATCGGTGCGCCCGACGGATTGCCGCTCGTCATAATCAGCGCGTCGGGGAAATTTTTCAGCGCGTCGGGGAAATTGAACAGCAGCATATGTAACGGCGTGTACGGCAACATTGCTCCGAGACGATTGATATTTGGCGCGACGTTGCCGGCGATTGTGCCGCCCGAAATTTTTTGCAACAGGACAATCGGTTTCTGCGGGCTGTCGAGAAATTTCATCTGCGCGGCGGTCAAGATACATTCGCGGCTGACGGCGTCGACGTCACGGAACATCACGGCGAACGGCTTAGTCGGACGCGTCTTGGAGTTGCGAAGTCGATTGACGGCGGCGAAGTTTCGCGCGTCGCAGGCAAGGTGAAATCCGCCGATACCTTTAATCGCGACGATGCCGCCTTGCGCCAAAATTTTCCGCACGTGTCGAATCGCTTCGTGCCCGCGCAGATTTTCGCCGAGCAAATAAACTTCGGGACCGCAGTCGTTACAGCAGACGGGTTGCGCGTCGTAGCGGCGGCTGGCGGGATTGTGATATTCTTCGGCGCAGGCGTCGCACATCGGGAAGGCGTCCATTGACGTGCGCTCGCGGTCGTAGGGCATGTTGCGCAGGATTGTCAGTCGCGGACCGCACGCGGTGCAATTTATAAACGGGTGCAAGTAGCGGCGATTGGTCGGGTCGAAAAGTTCGGCGGCGCATTTGTCGCAAACGGCAATGTCGGGCGACACGAAAATATCTCCCGCCTCGTGAACGCTGTCGACGATTCGGAAGTCGGCAAAATTTTCGTCGGGCAGATTGTCAATCGCGACGTTGAGTATCGCGGAGCGTTCGGGAGCCTCGTCGCGAAGTGCCGCCAAAAATTTTTGCAGGTCGTCGTCCGCGCCTTGAGCAAAAATTTCGACGTAAGAGCCGCGATTAGCCACGGTGCCGAAAATTTTATTGGCGGCGGCAATTCTGCTGACGAACGGTCGGAAGCCGACGCCCTGCACAATCCCAAAAACTTTTATGTTCAGCAAAATGACACCTCAAGAAAATTTTTTAAAATCGAACGTGATAATTTTGTCGCACTCCATCGGTCTGCCGATTTGGTCGAGCGCGGGTCGAAACGTCCACTGCCGCGCCGCCTTGAGCGCAATCTCGTCGACAAAGTAGCGTCCAGAACTTTGCAGGACTTCCGTCGACTGAACTTTGCCGTCCTTGCCGATGTGCACCGCGATTGACACGTAGCCTTTGTAGCCGAGCCCGCCGCCGCGTTCGGGAAAAACTTCCTTGATTGTTACGGGCGGCTTCGCCATAAGCTGACGGGTATCTTGCGGCTTGTCGACGGGCTTATCGGTCGGAGTGTCGGTTTTCGGTTGAGCAGGCGGCTTTTCGGGCTGAACGGGCGGTTTAATCGGCGCGACGGGTTGCGGCGGTGAAGGCGGCTTGAGCGGCTCAAATGTCGTTTCGGGCGTCGAAAGTTCCGGCAAGCGTAAATCCTCCGCGCTGAACGTCGGCAACGAATCTTGCGCGGCGACATCTGAAATTTCCTGCGAATCGATTATCGGCGCGTCGACAAGCTCCACGTCGACCCACTCAAGCGGCGCGACGTTCTGCAGATTCGGCGCGGGCGCAAGTAACGGCGCGACGTAAGAGACTCCTGCCGCAAACGCCGCGTGCAACAAAATCGCCGCGAATATCGTCGCCCGCCAATGACTCGAAAATTTTTTCATGGCTCTCACTGCGCAAACTGCGCGTAAAAATTTTTTGACTGCTTGCCGCAAATCATAACACACCGCCGCCGATTATGCTAAAATGTGCGCAAGATTTTTTTCAGCCGAAAGGAAAATTTTATGACCGCCAAAAAAATTTCGACGACCTCCGGCTCACTCGCGCCGACGATTATTTTTATGCTGTTCGATTATTGCGGCGTCGTCTTGAGCGAACACATCGCCTTCCGACTGCGCGACGCACTCGACTTTTGGAATCGCGTCACGTATCTTTACGGCGACGCGTACATTTACGGAGCGGTGCCGCTGCTGTTCCTGATATTCCTCGGTCAATCGCGTTCGTATCGGCAAATGAAACCCGTCGTCGACACAATGCGCGACATCTTCCAATCGGTCACGGCGGGCTGGATTGCGTCAATCATCATCCTGTATTTCATGAAGGCAAGCGAACAATCGTCGCGGCTGTTTATAATTTTGTTCGGATTGCTGGTGCTGGCAAGCGTCTGTCTGATTCGCTACGGCATGTTGAAGTTCCTCAAGCGGCGAAAAATTTTTTACGAGCCGATTGTCGTTATCGGCGCGGGATTGACGGCGGAGCGGCTGATAAATTTTTGGCGGACGGACTTGGGCTATCGTTATGAGATTGTCGGCTTGATTGACGACCACCCCGTCAGCACGACGTTGCCGAAAAATTTCCCGATACTCGGCGGCTTGCGCGAGGCACGCGGCTTGATTCGGGCGGCGAACGTCCAAACCGTCATAATCGCCGCGCCGGGACTGGGCAAGGAAAAACTTCAAGCCCTAATCACCGCGATTCAGCCGCACGTCAAAAATATTTCGTTCGTGCCGGATTTAATCGGAACGCCGATGTCGAGCGTCGAGCCCGCGATTTTGTTCAGCGAAAAAATTTTGATGCTCAACCTGCGCAACAACCTGTCGCGCCCGTACAACCGAGTGCTTAAGCGCGTGTTCGACCTGGTCTTGACAATCGGCGGCGGACTGATAATTTTGCCGTTCCTGCTAATGATTGCACTTGCCGTGGCGATTGACAATCGCGGACACGTAATTTTTGCGCATCGTCGAGTCGGCGCGGCAGGTAAAAAATTTTCCTGCTACAAATTCCAAACAATGGTGCCCGACGCCGAATCAAAGCTCAAGGAATATCTTGCGACGAATTCCGACGCCCGCCGCGAATGGGAAGAAACTTTCAAGCTCACGAACGATCCGCGCGTCACGAAGCTCGGCAACTTCCTGCGGCGCACCAGCCTCGACGAGCTCCCGCAACTTTGGAACGTCATTCGCGGCGAAATGAGCCTTGTCGGACCGCGCCCGATTGTTCAGGCGGAAGTCGCACGCTACGGCAAAAACATCCGCGAATATTACATGGTCTTGCCTGGGATAACGGGCATGTGGCAGGTCAGCGGGCGCAGCGATACAACCTACCCCGAACGCGTCGCAATGGACACGTGGTACGTCCGCAACTGGTCGGTATGGATTGATATAATGTATCTGTTCAAGACGGTTAAGGCGGTTATCGGCGGCAAAGGTGCCTACTGATTCGCAAGCGCGGCTAAAATTTCGTCGCGGCAGGAAATTATCGGCGCGGGCAGAATAAATTTCCGTCAAGCAGTCAACAAAAGCATTACGAGGAGAATTTTATATGAGTTCACTAATCAGTCATGAGGCAAGAAGTTGGATCATCTCAATGGTTTCGGCTGTGGCGGTCGCATTGCTGATTCGCTGGTTCATCGTCGAGCTCTACGTCGTCGACGGACCAAGTATGCAACCGACATTGCAGGACGGAGAACGGCTCGTCGTCAACAAATTCATCTACCATTGGCGCAACCCGTTGCGCGGCGAAGTCGTCATCTTCCGTTATCCGCGCGATCACACCCGCGACTTTATCAAACGCGTCATTGCGGTCGGCGGCGACACAATCGAAATCAAGGACGGACATGTTTTCGTGAACGACGCGCTTGTCAACGAAGACTACATCGCCGAAAAGACGCGCACCGAATATCCGAAACAGACCGTGCCCGACGGGACGCTGTTCGTCTGCGGAGACAATCGGCGCAATTCGTTGGATTCGCGCTTCCCCGACGTCGGATTCGTTCCGCTTGAGCTCGTCAAGGGCAAGGCGGCGTTAATCTTCTGGCCCGTCGCAGACTTCGCCGCCCTGCCGTGAGCAGTAATTTTTACGCGGCTGTCACGATAATTTTATGGGGCGCAATGCCCGCGCTGACGAAAGATTTGCTCAACGCCCTGCCGAATTTCGAGACGCTGACCGTGAGCAGTTTGTTCGCGTTTATGTTTTTGTTCGCGCTGAATCGACGGTCGGGCACGCTGAAAAAATTATCGGCGGACGAAATTTTTACGGCGGCGGCACTCGGCTTCCTCGGACTGTTCATGTATTCGGCGTTCTTCTATTACGGGCTGGCGCGAATGACTTCGCAGGAGGCGTGCATACTCAACTACCTGTGGCCGCTGATGATCGTATTGTTCTCCTGCCCGATACTCGGCGAACCGTTGACGCGACGAAAACTTTTGGCGGTCGGCTTGAGTTTCGGCGGAGTGGTCGTCGTAATGTTCGGCGGCACGTCGGCGGAGCTTACGGCGGAAAAATTTTTCGGCGCGGTAAGTTGCGTAATTGCGGCGGCGTGTTACGGATTGTTCTCGGTGCTGAATAAACGGCGGCGGCTCAACCAAAGATTGGCAATGATGATTATCTGGGCGACGACTGCGGCTTGCGCGGGCGTGTCGGGATATTTTTTTGAGCAATGGACAATGCCGGGCGTCCGACAAATTATCGGGCTGTTGTGGCTGGGCGTGCTGATAAACGCGGTCGCCTACCTGACGTGGGCACTTGCGCTTGAGACGACGACTGACACTGCGCGGACGGCGAATC
>JADEZP010000033.1 GCA_015206805.1 Quinella sp. 1Q7
TGCAAAACGTTGAATCAATTTGAACGAGCAAATATTTATTCGTGGCAAAATTCAAAACTCGTAAGATTTTTTCAAAAAGACCGACTCGAATCCATTGGCGGAATTTGTGATAAACACTGTTCCAATTGCCGTAGCGAGCGGGTAAATCGCGCCAACGCGCTCCGCTTTTGAGAAGCCACAATATAGCGTTGAAGACGATACGAGGATTGAGCGGCGGACGTCCTCTTCTTTTTCTTGTCGGAAAGAAAAATTCTATCTTCTTCCACTGACTGTCTGTTAGGTGATAAAATAAGTTTGACATAAGCATTCCTCGACTTTCAAACTTATTTTATCAGAGAATTGCTTATGTTTTTTTGTTTGTTCGATTTTGCCAACACACCCTAGTCAATGCCCGCGCCGCCGTTGAATTGCACAATCAGCTGTTCGTAAAGTTTTTTGCGGTCGTTGAAAATTTTGACGGCGTTATCGTTGAGCTCGGCGGCGAATTTATTTTTCGGCAGGGTGCGCGACGACTCCACGAGCCGCAAAGAATTTTCTTCGGCTTGACGGACGGATTCGGCGACTGTCGGAGCGAACACGCCGTAAAATCCCTGCGTGACCGCCATAATTTGATTCGACACCCAAAACATTTTCGACGCGTCGTAAGTCTTGCGCAGGGCGTGCGTGTAGGCGGCGGGCAACTTCGCGACAGTAAACGGCACAAACGGATTTTCAAGCGCGGTATTCGTCGACAGCCAGCAAATCGGCGCGGGGAATTTGTCGTTGACTTGCGCGATGTATGAAAACGACGTTTTGGAGGACAGGATTGAGCGTTCGGCATTTTCCCTGCGGTAGTGATACGGCGACGCGTACAGCCCCGAAAAATTGCTGTCGCTCTTGTCGAAGTCGGTGCCTTGATAATAATCGCGATACAGGCTCATCACGTCGGCGACGGTCAACTTTTTGTCGGGGCGCACGCTCAACGGGTAGTAATCCGAATCCCAATCGTTGACGGTCGGCGACAAATTCAGCGACGGGGCAACGGTGCTCAAGCCGCGCCAAACGCGCCGCATTGAGTAATACGGGTGAATGTATTCGTCGGCGTGAAGCGACAACACCCAATCCAAATTGCCCGCCGCGTCGTAAGTCGCCCAACCGAGCTCCTCCAACGTCTGCGGCAAATTCGGGTTGAAAATTTGATTCGGGTCGTTCTCACGGATGGCGCGGATTCGCAGTTGATTGGCGGCAATGGCAAAATGTCCGTCGGGAATTTTTTCGGCAATCCACAGCCCGCCCTTGCCCGAAGGAACAGGTTGCATCTCAAATATCCAGCCCTCGTCACGGTCGGCGACGAATAAAGTTTCCGCCGTGCCGTAAAGCCCGTATTCGTCAATCAGCGCGCCCATGAGCTCAATCGCCTCGCGCGCGGTCTTGCAACGTTCAAGGGCGACGGCTCCCAGCTCCGACGAATAAAAAATTCCGCCGCCCGCTTGATACGGAACTTCGCGCAGATGTGCGGAAGTGTCGGTGCATTCGCCGAGCATAAGTCCGTGTTCGTTAACGACGCTGTAATTGCCGTCAAGATACGCAAAAGTGTGTTCGACTTGCGGAATGTAGCCGACGGGTTTAGTCAGCGGTTCGCCGGGAAAAGTGTAGCCGTCGCCGCGTTCGGGCGCGACAAGGTGCGGAACGTCGTAGCAATTGTATTCGGGCATTACTCCGCACGCCGCCGAACTCGGATAGACGGGACGAAAGCTACCCTTGGGATGATTTTTCGCGGGCACGAAAACGACGTTGGTATCGCCGCCAAATCCGTCGTCAGAGTGGGCGACCATGACGCTGCCGTCAGCCGACGCGCCCTTTGTAACAAGCACAATCGTGCACGCCGCGTGAACATCGGCAGTCGTAAGCGTCAGTGCCGTCAATCCCGCCGCGATTGTTGCAAAAAATTTTTTCATGTCACAAAACCTCCGACGCGATTAAAAAAGTTTCCCGCGCAGTCCCCGTCGCGGCTCAACGTACAGGGCTCGAACGCTTATGTCGACCGCGTGAACAATCATGCCCGTCGTGAATTCGACTGCCTCGCGAATGGTGCTTTGCGTCTGTCGAATCAGCGTCGGAATATGGTTGCCGTAGCTCAAGACGACTTCGCAGGAAATCGTCAAGCCGTGATTGTCGTCGCCCTTGCGCAGGTGTTTGACCGTCACGTTCTTGAGGCTCTTGACGAATTCGCGCGCCTTGATGATTTTTTCGACGATTGACAGAATAACTTTGTCGTCGATGATGAGTTTGCCGTAGTAGCTGAAGACTGGGCGCACGATAGATTTTTCGCCGAGTTTGCGCCGCCGAATGTTCGACTGCTTGAAAATCGACTGCAACGGATTGACAAGGTAGCCCGAAAAGTGCGGCTTGAGCTCAATCGTCGGGACGGGGATAATGTGTTTGCCCTCTTTGAGTCGGTGGAATTGCGCCGCCTCCATTTCCGCCCGCGACGCAATGTCTTCAATGCGCACGATGAGCTGAATCGACGGGAGTTTGAGTTTCTCCGTGATTTTGCGAACCATGCTTTCCGACGTGCCGATAACCAAAATTCTGTGCGGCTGAATCCGTTGAATCGCGGCGCGAACGTCGTCGGCGTGACCGGGCAAAATGAAAATCGCGCGTCGTACCGCCATGATTTTGCTTTTTTCAGTCTTGGCACTCTCGCCGGCGATGATGTGCCCGTCCTTAATCAGAATGCCGTCGTCGATTATCGCGTCGGCACCGTGTTCGCGGGCGACCTGCAAGGCGCGGTGACTTTTGCCCGTGCCGCTCGGTCCGACCAATGCAATTACGTCCATGAGAACGCCTCCTGACTGCGCGGCAGATGTTTGAACTTTTGCGCCGACGAAATCATTTCGCGGGCGTTTTTTATTGCGACAGGCGACAGCTCGCCCGAAGCCATGCGCGCGACTTCGCGGACGCGTTCGACCTCGTCAAGCCGCTCAACTGCCGTGACCGTGCGCCCGTCAAGTTCCGACTTCGTGATTCGCAGGTGAATGTCAGCCATTGACGCGATTTGCGGCAGGTGTGTCACGCAAAGCACTTGTCGCCCGCACGAAACTTTTGCGATAGCCTCCGCGACAGTTTTTGCCGTCACGCCGCCAAGTCCCGCGTCGATCTCGTCGAAAACCATTGTCGCCGCCGAATCCGTTCGACCTGCCGCGACGGTTTTTATCGCCAACGCAATGCGCGACAGCTCCCCGCCCGATACGACCTGCGACAGCGAAAATTTTTCCTCGCCGACGTTCGCGCTGAATAAAATTTTTGCCGTATCGCCGCCGCGTGAAGACAGCTTGTCCGCCGCCGCGAAGACGATTTCAAATTGCGCGTGCTCCATGCCCAGCCGCCGAATTTCCCGTTCAATCGCCGCGCTCAATGTCGCCGCGACTGTCCGCCGCATGTCAAGCAGCTCGTCCGCGCAAAGTTTCGTCTGCCGCTCAAGTTTGGCGACTTCCCGCCGCAAATCCTCCGTGTCAGCGTCGAAGGTCTCCGCCGCCGAAATTTCCGACCGAATCGCCTCCAGCCGCCGCAAAATTTCGTTGACCGACCCGCCGTACTTTTGCTTGAGCTTGAACAAAATATCCGACCGCGCCTGCAGTTCGTCGAGCCGTTCGGGCGAATAATCCAAATCGTCGCCGTAAGCCCGAACTTCGTCGTAAGCCTCGCGCAGGGAAATTTCCGCGTCGTCCAAAAGTTTTCTCGCCGAAGAAAGCTTGTCGTCGTAGCGCAAAACTTCGTCGAGACCTTTAGCCACGCGCGCCAACGAAGTCAAAATATCCGCGTCGTCGGCGTTGAGCAGGTGCGCGGCAAGCTGAACGTTCTCCGCGATTTTTTCCGCGTGAGCAAGCTTGCGAATCTCCGCGTCAAGTTCAACGTCCTCATCGGGCTTAAGGTGCGCCGCCGAAATTTCCTGCTCCTGCCAACGCAAAAAATCCAGCCGCCGAAGATTTTCCGACCGCGCAGAAATTTTTTCCGACAGCGCACGCGATTGAGCCGTCAGCGCACGATACAGCCGCCGAAATTCCTCCAGCCGCGCAGAAATTTTTTCGTCGTCGACAAGCGCGTAAATGTTTTCTTCGCGCAGGAGTGCAAGACTTTTGTTTTGCCCGTGCACGTCTACAAGATTTGCCGTGAGCTTTTTGAGTTGCGCAAGCGTTATCGATTTGCCGTCGACTTTGATTGAACTGCCCGCCGTGCGAGAAACCGTCCGTTCAATCGTCAAGCCCGTCGTGAACGTCGCGACAATGCGCAGGAAATTCGCGCCCTTGCGAATGCGATTGACTCCGACACGTCCGCCGAGCACCGCGCCGAGCGCGTCGATTAGGATTGATTTACCCGCGCCCGTTTCGCCCGTCAAAATGTTCAAGCCCGCGCCGAATTCGACCGCGACGTTGTCAATCAGCGCGAAATTTTCGACCGTCAGCGTGCGGAGCATCATTTCTTGCCCGTGGAGCCGCGTTTTGTCAACGGGACGCCCTGTTTGCACAGCGGGCAGTCTTCGGGCGCGTAAGTCTCAACGTTCATGTGGAGTAGCGCGAAGCTTGGCACGTCGCCGAAAGTCGCCTTGCCGCCCGACCTGTCGACGAGCATACTTACCGCGACGGGCACGCCGCCGAATTTTTTTACCACGTCGATAACTTCGCGGATTGAGCCGCCCGTCGTGACGATATCCTCAACGATAAGGACGCGTTCGCCCTCGTGCAACGTGAAGCCGCGACGGAAGGTCATCACGCCGTCGACGCGTTCCGTGAAAATCGCACGTGTGCCGAGTGCTTTGCCGGTCTCGTGCGCCAAAATAATTCCGCCCGTCACGGGTCCGACGACCGTTTCAATTTGTGCGTCGCGGAAGTGTTCAGCCATTGCGCGGCAAAGTTTTTCGGTCATTGCGGGGTGTTGCAGGACGTTGAATTTTTCGACGTAATGCGGGCTGTGCAGTCCGCTGGTCAGCTTGAAATGTCCGTTCATGATTGCGCCCGTCTCGACGAGCAAATCGTAAACTTCCTGTTCGGTCATGTTAATCCTCCTCAAAATTTTTGGCGTCGCGCCGTCCGAAACGTGTATGTGGCGTGTGTTGACGGACGTTATGCCGTTCCAAGCGTTGAACTTAATTTGAGTTTGTAGAGTCTACTTTCTTTGACCGAGCAAAGAAAGTAGCAAAGAAACTCGCCGCTACGCGCGGGGCGGCTCCTCCCGAATGTTCCGACGTTGCGACCACCCGTAACCGCACGTGCCCGCAAATGAAACATCCTGTTTCAGTTGCGGGCGGGACCGCGCGTCCATGCGCGGTCCAAATTTCGCGGCGGGCGGTTTATGCTGTGTGCATTTCGGCTAAAATTTTTTCGGCGGCAAGGCGCGGATTTTGTGCGGCGCGGATTGGTCGTCCGATAACCAAATGTGTTGCGCCGTTGTGTAGGGCGGCGGCTGGTGTCGCGATTCGGCTCTGGTCGTCAATGTTCGCGCCCGCAGGTCTCACGCCCGGCGTCACAATCAAAAAATTTTCACCGCACGCGTCGCGAATCAAACGCGCTTCCTGCGGCGAGGCGACAACTCCGTCAAGTCCCGCGTCCTTGGCAAGCGTGGCGAATTCGACGACCTGTTCGGAAATTTTTTTCGCGCCGAACCATTCAGCGTCGCCGATGCTCGTCAAAACCGTTATCGCAATCAGTTTCGGGCACTGTATCCCGCGACGCGCCGCCTCCGCGTGAAGGGCGTCCGCCGCCGTCTTCATCATGGTAAAGCCGCCCGACGCGTGCACGTTCAAAATATCCGCGCCCAAATTCATCAGCGAACATAAACCGCCCGCAACGGTATTCGGTATGTCGTGGAGCTTTAGGTCGAGAAAAATTTTTTTGTCGCGCGACTTGAGCCACTCAACGACGCCTGGTCCGACGCTGTAAAAAAGTTCCATGCCGACCTTGTAAAAGTTCACGCTGTCGCCGAGCTCCCCGACAAGTTTTTGCACGTCGTCGAGCGTGTGGAAGTCCAGCGCGACAATCAATCGTTCGTCCGTCATATCGGCACCTCCGCAAAAATATTTCCCCGAAAAATTCTGCACGGCGTGCCGAAATCCTGCGGCGGGCGTGATATAATCGTCGCAAGATTTTTTGGGGAGGTTACGGCGATGAAAATTATCGTGGCGATTGACAGCTTGAAAGGCAGTTTGACGAGCTTGGAGGCGGGCAATGCGGCGCGTGACGGTATCTTGAGCGTGTCGCGCTCCGACGTGAAAATTTTTCCGCTTGCCGACGGCGGCGAAGGCACCTGTCGCGCAATAATCGCGGGGCTTGGCGGCGAACTCAAATCGGCTGAAGTTTGCGATCCGCTTGGCGGCAAAGTCGTTGCTGAATTCGGCGAAGTCGCGTCGAAAAAATTGGCGGTCATCGAAATGGCGAACGCGGCGGGACTTCCGCTTGTGCCCGACAATTTGCGCAACCCTCTCAACACGACGACTTACGGCGTCGGCGAACTGATTCGGCGAGCGATTGACGACGGCTGCAGAAATTTCGTTATCGGTATCGGCGGCAGTGCCACGAACGATTGCGGCATCGGAATGCTCACCGCGCTGGGCTACAAATTCGTCGGCGCGAACGGGATTTACGGGTGCGACCTCGAAAAAATTTCCGCCGTCGACGACACGAACGCTTTGCCCGCGCTCAAAGAATGCACCTTCCGAATCGCCTGCGACGTGACGAATCCGTTGACGGGCGCGAACGGCTGTTCGGCGATTTACGGTCCGCAGAAGGGTGCGACGCCCGAAATTATCGCGACAATGGACGGCTGGATTAAAAATTTCGGCGAACTTAGCGCGAAGTTCCTGCACCTCGAAAAAAATTCCGTGGCGGGCGACGGTGCGGCGGGCGGTATCGGTTTTGCATTCAGGGCTTATCTGCGCGGCGAACTCGTGCCCGGCGTCGACTTGGTTTTGGACGCGCTGGACATTGCCGCGGAGCTCAAGTCGGCTGATGTCGTCATCACGGGCGAAGGGCGTCTCGACAGTCAAACCGCTCAAGGCAAGGCACCGTCGGGCGTCGCGAAACTTGCCAAAAAACTCAACCCGAAAATTTTGACGGTCGGGCTCGGCGGCTCTGTCGCGGATTTGTCGGACGACGCTGGGCTTGACGCGGCATTTGCAATTCTGCGTGCACCGATGACACTGGCGGAGGCAATGGACAAAAAAATCGCCGCCGATAACATTTCGGCGACGGCTGCGCAAATTATTCGACTGATTGAGCGCGCACGGTGAACATTGAACTTTTCGGAGGCGATTGACATGCAAAGCGGTACTTGCGGCAAAAATTTGGCGTGGGAGCTTGATGACAACGGCACGCTTACAATCAGCGGCGAAGGCGTCATGGAAGATTCCGGCTGGATCTTCGGCAAGACTCCGTGGCGCAAGTATGACAAGTTCATCGAGAAAATCGTCATCGAACGCGGCGTTAAGTCTGTCGGCGAAGCGGCTTTCCGCAGTTGCGAAAATTTGACGAGCGTCACAATTCCCGTCGGCGTCAAAACGATTGGCTCATTTGCTTTTACGGAATGCGACCGTCTTACGAACGTGACAATCCCCGACGGCGTCAAGTCGATTGAAAGCATGGCTTTTGCTTGGTGCAGGGGGCTGACAATCTTAACAATTCCGGTCAGTGTCAAGTCGATTGGTATCGGCGCGTTCACCGGTTGTTATCGCCTTCAAGCAATTTACTGCGGAGCCGGCTTGAGTCCCAAATTGCAAAAACTTTTGCTCGGCGGCAACGATGCCAAAATCCTGCCTTACGGCGCGACGTTCATTCCGCCCGCCGCCGTGAAGGAAGTTGCGACGAGTTACGGCGCGACGTTCATTCCACGCAAGCCGACGTTCGACAAAAATTTGCGCTGGAAGGTCGACGGTCATACGCTGACAGTCGGCGGGGTGCGCGTGATAAAAAATTTTTCCGCCGTGGAGCCGCCGTGGGTCGACAATCTGCGCGACATACTCAACATCGTCATTGAGAACGGCGTCGAGGAAATTTCAGCTCACGCCTTCGAGGACTGCAAACGGCTTGAGCGGGTGACCTTCCCCGCGAGCGTCAAGACTGTCGGCGATTTTGCGTTCACGATTTGTTACTGCGGAGACAAACGCGTCAACGGCGGTCGAAATGTTTTCTGGATGCTTGACAACGGGACATTGACGCTGAAAAAAAATCCCGCCGCGAAAGTCAACGCGGACTTCTCGACGGGCTTCGTGATGTGGCGCGACATTGAACGCAACATTACGGGCTTTGAGCTTGAGTCGGGCATTGTGCCCCGCGAAAAATTTTTGACGTGGTTGGGGCGGCGCACGACAGGTAAAAAATTTTCATTCGATTGAGCGTCGCCGTCAGCCCGCATTCAGCGCGTCATATTCGGCGTCGACTTCGGCAAAACGATTCATTACGTCATCAAACAGATACAGCCCGTCGGCGTTGACCTGCAGACCTTTCAGGCGCAACGGGAAAATTTTCGGCGGATTTTCCAACGTCAACGGCTCAATGTTCTGAAGTTGCTTCGTCGACGGATAAACCAAATTCAGCGTGGCATAAGCCGAACCGTCCGCACCGCGCCGTTTCTCGATGACCAATTTGCTACCGATTGGCGCGCGCGGTTCGACGGTGTCGGGCAGTGAATAATCTTCGACGCGCAACGCTCCCAAGACGCTGATAATGTTTGTTTCGTGTCCGCAAAGGAACGTGAACTTTCGGGCGTCGTTATGAAGTTCGTCAGCCATAACGTCAATCAGCGGGCGGGCGATGTTGACGGAAATTTTCGGCGTGCCGACAAGCCTGTCCAAGTATCCGACAACGTCGCTGATTTCTTGCCACTGCTTAGCGGAAAGTTTTTTCCCGAAGGCGGTGCCCGTCTCGTAATACTGCAGAATCAGCGCGTTGCTTGCATCAACCGCCGTCTCGAATGCGGGCAGGGCAGGTTGACCGTTGGCTTCAATCAGCAATTTTGCGTCAGGGGCTGTGAAGTCCTTGACGTTGTGTTTTTTTGCGTAAGGCGAGTTCTTGAAGTCAAGCGTCTTATTCAGCAGCTCGAGGTTTGCGGAAAATTTTTCGTTCAGTTCGCGCGAATCATTGACTCCTCTGGATTCAAGCAATTCCTTTTCGGCGTCGGCGCGGAATTTGTCGTTCATGAAATGCAGTCGCGCGGCAAAGATTGGGTCGCGCTTTTCAAATTCGTTGTGTTCGATTCGGACGTTGGCGACGGGCAACATTCCGCTCGAAAAAAATTGCGCGGTGGCAATCGTGCGTTGGTGGGCGTTGGCGTAGAAGCGAACTTCACCTTCGGCGGGTCGGTAATTCGTCGGCATAAAGCCTTCGTCAATCAGATAGCGATTGAAATATTCGCCGAGGGCAGTCTCCGACAAACCGCCGCGCAGCGACAATTCACTCGAGTTGACGATCCAGTCGAACCATTTGCGATTCGTAAGCTCCTGTACTTCTTTGATGTGCGGCGCGCGCAGATTGTGGCGGCTTAGAATCAAAACTTTTTCCAAGCGGTAATTGTCGCCGAATTTTGCCGCGTGAGCCGTCACTGCAGACAAAATCAGCAACACCGTCAGCATTGCGCCGAAAAATTTTTTCACGGGTGATACCCCCAATCAAATGCATGTCGCGATTATTACTTACGGTTTAGGTCGGCGACGCGGAACGTGAAATACATATCGGGATACGGCTCGTCCTTAAGCGTGAAGTGCCACCACTCGGACTCAAGCGGCTTGAAGCCGTGACGAAGCATTGCGTCGCGCAAGAATTTGCGATTGCGAAGCTGTTTTTTGGTGAGCTTGCCTTTGTAGTCCGGGTGCGACAATTCGCCGAAATAATCGAACGTGCCGCCCATGTCGACTTCCTTGCCGGTCTTCATGTCGAACAGCGTCAAGTCAACCGTCGAGCCGCGCGTGTGACCGGATTTTTCCATGATGTATTCTTCGGGGAACAGCCGCAACTTGTCGAGTTCGGGATAGAAATATTTTTTCATGCGCGTATCGTTGACATCTTTAGCCCAGCGCACGAAATGATCGACGGCGCATTGCGGGCGGTAGGCGTCGTAAATTTTGAGCCGATAACCGTAGCGCATCACGTCATCAGAAACGGCTTTGAGGGCTTGAGCCGCCTCAATCGTCATCAGCGCACAGGGTTGGTCGTAGCCGTCGATTCTGTCGCCGACGAAATTGTACGTCGAGTAGTAGCGAATCTCTTGGATAATATCGGGCGCGACCTCCGACAGCACGACGAATCCCGACGAATCATCGGGCGCGACGGATTTTTGTGCGGCGACGGTTGCGGGTGCAACGAACATCATCACAGCCAAAATCGCGCCGATGAAAATTTTGCAGACTCTCACGTTGAAAACTCCCTTCAAAAAATTTCCGCGATTATATCACGTCGAAACTTGCGGCGCAAAACGAATTGCAATTCCGCCGCCGCTGTTATATCATTGAACAAATTTTGGAACGGTTGCGGAGTGATTGTCTTGGTGTATTTTTTGAAGTTCGGGGCAAGTTGGATTTTGCCGCCGGGAATTTTTATCCTGCTGATGCTCGCGCTGTGCGTCAAGTTGCTCAAAGTCAGCAAGAAACTTTCGGCGGCAGTCTTCGTCGGGACGCTGATATTCTACCTGCTGTGCACAAGTCTTGTCGCGGAAAAATTGATGGGTTGGCTCGAAGAAATGCACACGCCGCCCGCGCAGGTCGAAACTTCAGGCGCGGATGTTATCGTTTTACTCGGCGGCGGCGCGATAAGTCAAGTGCCCGATGTCGACGGCGTCGGAGCATTGTGCGCAAGTCCCGCCAACAGACTTTTGACGGCTGTCAGACTGCAAAAACTCCTCAACGTCCCGATACTCGTCAGCGGCGGACAAGTTTACAGCGATTCGGGCGCGGAAGCTCAAATTTCCGAACGCGTCCTTAAAAGTCTCGGCGTGCCCGACGACAAAATCCTAACCGAAACCAAAAGCGTCAACACTTCGCAAAACGCCCGCTACTCCGCCGCGATATTGCGCGAAAAAAATTTTACCAAGCCGCTACTGGTGACGAGTGCCTTCCACATGAATCGCGCCATGCTCAATTTCAATCTGCGCCGTTTCAAGCCGATTGCTTACCCGACGGACTTCACGGTCACGCACAATCCGACTTTCCACTACACGAAGTTGCGCCCGCAAGCCGAAGCGTTGTTGCTCAACGTCACGGTCATGCAGGAGGTCTTGCGCACGTGCGTAACTGAAATTTTCGGCATTTGAGGTGACGGCATGAAAAAATTTTTTCTGATTGCGGCGGCGATAATTTTTCTGAACGGCTCGACCTGCGCGGCGGAAGACTTGAAATTTATCGACGCAATGGACGATACGGGCTACTACTACGACGCCGACAGCGTGGACTTCCAAAGCGACGACGTCTTCAGCGTGCGTATGGCGGTCATCAAGGCGGGACTTAACCGCATGTACACCTACGACGTGCTGATAACCGCCGCCGACAAGACGTATGAAATTTTGTCGACGAAAATTTTATCCTACGACACGCGCGCCGTCCTTGAGACAAATAACAAACGTCGACCGCCGCAACGATATTCGAGCCGTTCCGAATTCGGGCAAATGGTGCACCTGATTCTGTACGGCAACTGAAAAAAACTCCCCGCAATGAATTTTGCAGGGAGTTAATTTTTTTGCGCGGGAAGTTACTTCTTGCGCACCATGTCGACTTTGTTTTTGCCGGTCTTGTAAGTGACTTTGTTCATTTTGCGGCGTTGGTTGCGGACTTCTTTTTGATGAGCCTCAAGAGCTTTGCGATTCTCCTTGTCAAGACCTTGAGTCGCGGCGACGTCGAACTGCTTAAAAAATTCCTCGGAGACTTTGCCGTAATCTTTGGAGTTTTTGCCCGTCAGGCGGCTTTGCGAACTGTAAGTGTACATAAGCTTGCCGTCGGCGGCGTTGTAAACGTAAAAGAACAGCCACGGACTGTCGGAGTTGTTGGCGATTGTCGCAATGACGTAGGCGTCGGCGTAGCGCGGAATATTTTTGTTGTATTGCTTTTCGGCTTCGGGCACGTCCAGCGAAAAAATATCGACGCCCGTATCGCGGCGAATGGCGGCGGCAATGTCCTCATAAGACAGCAACTCCAGCGTCGAAGTCAATCTGCCCGCGTTGTAAATGTCGCGCATAAGGTCGTGAACTTCGGGCTCGGCGTCCGCGACTTTGTAGTAGTTGGGCATTGCGATGGCAAGCTTTTTCACGGCGGCAAGATTCGCGCCCTCCTCAATGTTCTCCTCGAAGGCGGCAAGGGCACTCGACGAAACCATAAGCACCGCGAACATCATCAGCGCGGCAAAAAATTTTCGGGTCAATTCAATCGCCTCCTACTTGAGCAAACCGTGGGCGCGAAGTGCGGCTTTAATCTGTTCGACGTGCGCGGATTCGGGCTCACAAAGCGGCATGCGCAATTTGCCGACGTTCCAACCCATAAGCCGCATTGCGACCTTTACGGGAATCGGATTGACTTCGCAAAACAGCGCGTCGATTAAATCGCAGTAATCAATCTGCAGGCGCGACGCCTCCGCGACATTGCCGTCGAAGTAGTGTTGGCAGATTAAGTGCGTGTCACGCGGCGCGACATTCGACAAAACGGAAATGACGCCCGCTCCGCCGAGCGCGAGTATCGGGATAATTTGATCGTCGTTGCCCGAATAAATCGCCAATTCGTCGCCGCAAAGTTTGCGAGTGCGCAGGACTGAAGTCAAATCGCCGTTAGCCTCCTTCGCCGCGACAATGCGAGGGTGTTCGGCAAGTTTGGCGTAAGTTTCGGGCTTGATGTTGACGCCCGTGCGCCCGGGGACGTTGTAGACAATCGCGGGAATGTCGATGCTGTCGGCAATGTGTTTGTAGTGCGCGACAAGTCCCGCTTGCGTGCATTTGTTGTAGTAAGGCGTGACCAAAAGTACAGCCGTGACGCCGACGCTTTGAGCGTAGCGCGACAGTTCGACGGCGTAGGCGGTATCGTTCGAGCCTGTGCCCGCAATGACGGGGACGCGTCCCGCGACGTGCTCCACCGCGAATTTTATTGCGGCGCGATGTTCGTCGTCGTTCATTGTAGCCGCTTCGCCCGTCGTGCCCGTAATGCAAATGGCGTCCGTTTGGTTGGCGATTTGGTCGTCGATTATCCGTCCGAGTTCGGCAAAGTTGACGCCCGAATCATCAAACGGCGTAACAATCGCGACGCACGCGCCCTTAAATGGTAACTGTTTCATTCGTAGCCCTCCAAAAAAATTTTGTCATCTGTTGAACAGCAGGGAATAAATCGCGCCGATAATTGCGCCGATAATCAGCCCCGGCACAATCGCCGCCGCAGGTCCGCCAATCATGTTGCCGAGCGTGCCGAAAGTCCCGACGAACGCCGCGACAGTCCCGCCCATTGCCGTATCAGCCGTAGCCGTCGTGATTTTGTCGCCGACAGATGTGCCCGCCGAGCCCATCATTCCGAACAAGCCGCTTGTAACTTTTTCGACGAGATTATTTGCCGCCGCAATCAAGCCCGTAGCAGATTCTCCGACAGCGGAATTTCTGACATCAACCGACGCCGCGCTTAAGTCGACGTTCGGCATGCTTGAGTTCGTCGCGACTTGCGCCATGTTCGCCGCGCCGCTGAAAAATGCCGCGCCCAGATAGCTCACGCCGAAAAAAATCGCCGCGTCGCGAATCACGTTTGCAATCGCCACGCCGTAGTTGACTTTGCCGCGCAGGACGCGAACGATATTTTTGCCGATGCTGAAGCCCGTGCCGTAAAGCGCAATCGTCTTGCCGAAGCTCAAGCCCGTTTGGTGCATTGCCGACAGCGCGTCGAAGGCGGCGGGATTCGATAGGATAGTGCTCATTGTCCGTTACTCCACAGCTTGCCGAACTTCCCCGAAAATTTCCGCGTGCTCCTTGAGGACTGTCTCGTTGCCGAAGACGCACAGATTGTTTTGATTCATGCAGTCGGCAACCAATTTCGACAGGGCGCGAATGTCGTCCTGCCGAGCCGTCAGAATTTCGTTGCGGGATTTTTGGCGGTCGGCGTAGGTGACATTGAGCAGGCAGAATTCGGCGGCGAGTTGCCCTTTCAGCGACGGAGTCAACGGCTTGTCAATCTTGCTGAACGTGCCGATTATGTACTTGTCCATTTCGCGATCGCTCACGTCGAAATTCGCAAGGAAGTCAGCCGTGCCGTTGAAAGTCTCCAGCGTCTTCACAAGGTTCGGGTCACGATACGAGCCGAAGTAAAGACCGCCCGTCCGATTGAACGACGCAAAAGCACCGTATGCGCCGCCCTGCACGCGAATTTTCGTCCAAAAGTATTCGTAACGGAGTATCGTCTCCAGCACGAAAAGTGCGCCCGTGTAGTCGTAACCGAGGTCAATGAAATTCGCGCCCTTGCCGACATATTGAACGCGGCTTTGCGAATAAAGCCCTTCGTTACGCGGCTTGCACGGGAACGTGTAATGCTCACGTTGGAACGCGGCGGTGTTGAAACTTTTCAGCAGACGGTCAAGGTGCGGGACGAATTCCCGATACAAATCTTCGGGAGCCGTTATGCTCACGGTCAGCCCGTTGCGATTGATTAAGCGGTCGCGCACGTCGTAAAGGTCATCAACCAAATCATCAAATTGCGCGTCGAAGTCGGCGAGCAAATCTTTCAGGAACTTGTTGTACGGCAGGAGACTTGCGGCATTGTACGCGCCCGCCTTCGTCTGGTACGAGGCAAGCTGTCCCGCAACAATCGAATTCGCCATGCTTTGCAGTGACAGTTCAAAATTCAGCTGATCCTGCTCAATCAGCTCACGGAGACGCTTTTTGTTCGTGAAGACCGTGCCGTTCAAAATTTCGTCGAGGAGGTCGGTCATTTCGCCGAGCTTGGACTTGAGAGCCTTCGCGGAAACTTTAAGTCGCGGATTGAACGCGTGCGGCTTATGATTTTCGGCGTCGGCGTGAAGTGTGGCGTGGAATCCGCCCATGTTCAAGTTCGCAAGTATCGCGAGTTCTTCGTAGGTGTGCAGTCGCGTGTCAATGCAACACAGCAAGCCCGTCAGCAGGTACGCGTGGAAAAGTTTATCCTGCGGGACTTTGCCGGCGTCGAAATAGAACGACAGATAAATTATTCCGTGCGTGTCGACGTTGCTCCAAAGTAAGCGCGTGCCGTCGAGGTCGCGGAATTGCAACGGCAAATGTTCGGGCTCTTTACGCAAGTCGGCGCGCTTTAGGATTGGTATCGTCTGCAATGCTTCGGGCGAATCGGGCGCGGCTTGACGTTCCTTGAGCTTGGCGGTCGTCGAAATTATTTCCTGCAACTGCGCGGGCGTGAGCGTCGATTTAATTTCGGCGAGCTTTGCGGCTTGAGCGGAGTCGCGGCGTTTCGCAAAGGTTTTGTCGGGCGCGAGCGTCATCAAAACTTTATGCGGGTTGTCGAGAAAATATTTCTGCACGATGCCTTCAAAATAGCGTTCGTCGAGCCCGCGCTTAATCGCCGCAAGGTCGTCCTCGTAGCGCAGATAAGCATTCGGGTCGCCGCCGTAAAGCCACGTTTTGAGCAGCCGCAGTCCGTAAATCAGTCCCTTGGGCGCAAGTCCGAAGTCGGCTTCACGGAGCTTGAATTCCGCCAAATTTATCGACGCCTGCAACAAAGTTTTGTCGATGCCTTCGCGGACGAGCCGTTGAAGTTCGTCCGTCAGCAGTGCGTAAAATTTTTCGACGCGGTCAATTTCGGAGCCCGTCAGCGTGATTGTGAAGGTCGGTTGCCGCAAATCGTCTTCAAGCCCGGCGTCGACATCCTTGCCCAAGCCCGAATCAATCAGTGCCTTGCGGACGGGCGCGGCGGGACTTAAAAACAGCGCGTGAGTCAAAATTTCCAGCCCCAAATTTGTCAGCGTGTCGAGCGTGTCGCCGACGACCAAATTCAGCGCGAGGAACGATTTTTCGGCGGAAGATTCGCCTTCGCCAATCGGATAAACTTCCGCGACGCGACGCATCTCCTTGAACGCGGGGTGGAAGTCAATCGCCGAATCAACGTCGATTTTGTCGTAAGCACTCAAATATTCGCGGTCGAGGTAGGCGAGCTGTTCGGCAATGTCAACGTCGCCATACAGATAGATGTAGCTGTTCGACGGGTGATAAAATTTTTTGTGGAACGCCGCGAAGTCAGCCTGCGTCAGCGACGGAATAGCTTCAGGGTCGCCGCCCGATTGATAACCGTAGCAATTTTGCGGGAATGTCGCCTGCTGGAGCTTGTAACTCAAAATATCGTCGGGCGAAGATAACGCGCCCTTCATTTCGTTGTAGACGACGCCGCTGTAAGTCAACGGTGAGTCGGCGTCGGAAATTTCGTAATGCCAACCTTCCTGCATCAAAATTTCGGGCGTGGTGAGCATTGCGGGATTAAACACGGCGTCGAGGTACACGTCCTGCAGGTTGCGAAAATCTTTGGCGTTGCGGCTTGCGACGGGATAAACGGTTTTATCGGGATAAGTCATCGCGTTGAGGAACGTATTGAGCGAACCTTTGACGAGCTCAACGAACGGCTCCTTGAGCGGATATTTTTTCGAACCGCAAAGCACGGAATGTTCGATAATGTGCGTGACGCCCGTATCGTCCTTCGGCGGCGTGCGGAAGCCGATATAAAAAACTTTGTTGTCGTCCGCCGTGTCGACGTAAAAAAGTTTCGCGCCGGTTTTGATGTGTTCGAGTTCGTAAGTCTTCGCGCTGATTTCGGGGACTTCGGAAAAATTTTTCACGCGGAAGCCGTTGAGCTCCGCGCCGACGTTCAAATTCATAGAATCGCTCCTTCGTTCGATTAGTAAAAAATATTTTATTCGTTTGACTGCGCGGCGTCAAGGAACAAATCTTTTGACTTGCCGCGTATTTTCGTGTAGAATTCTGCGATTGATTGAACTATCACCGAGGAGTTGAAAAATTTTGACGACGATATTTACGGGGCTGTTGGCGGCGATTTTGATTGCGATGTGCGTAATGTGGCTGTATCTGCGCGGGCGCGAAGAAAAAGTTGTTCCGCACCTTGACAGCCGCACGCCGTTCAAGATTGAGGCACGCGACGCAAAGTCCGTGACGGTCTCGACGACGATTGAATTTCGCAACGAAGGTACGCAAAGCGCAATGATTGTCGACGCGATTTGCAAGCCGCAGTTACCGTTCGAGCAATACGACGGCATGGACGTTCGCGGCAAAGCCGAGCGTGAGGGCGTTCCCCGCGAAGACGATTACTTTGAGGCGTTGGTTATCGAACATCAGCAAAGCGTGCGTCTTGTCGCGAAGGTCACCTTAACCGCGCGCAAAGGTCTGTCGCTTGAGCAAGCCGTCGCGCACATGGTCGATTTCCCCGTCGAATTCATTTACCGCGAAGTCGGGCGCAACCCGATGCGTTGGTCGATTGCCCGCGTGATTCTGACTGCCGAGGAGCTTGCCAAACTTGTCGGCGTCGAGCATGTCAAAGACTAAGGAGAAATTTTTATGCCTGTTGAAATTGTTCCGATAACGACCAGAATTTTGACGCCCAAAGACGATATTGTCGACGTGATTGAACGCTACACCCGCGACATTATCGGTCCCGACGACGTTGTCACCGTGGCGGAAAGCGTCGTCGCCATAACGCAGGGCAACATCATTCGCCCCGACGAAATGAAGTTGAGCTGCCTTGCGAAACTTTGTTGCCGATTCATTCCCGATTACGGCAGTCTTGCCACGCCGCACGGTATGCAAGCCCTTATGGAGCGCGAAGGCGAATGGCGCGTTGCGTTTGCATTGGTCGGCGGTTTTATCGGCAAGATTATCGGCGTGCGCGGACTGTTCTACAAATGGGGCGGACGGCAGGCGGCGTTGATTGACGACGTGACCGGCACAATGCCGCCGTTCGACAAGTGCGTCGTTTACGGTCCCGAAAATCCCGAACAAGTCTGCGCCGCGCTCAAGTCACGGCTGAATTGTTTCGGCGCGATGATTGCCGACGTCAACGACTTGAAACGTTCGCGAATTGTCGGCGCGACGCCCGGCATGAACGCCCAACTTGCGTCCGATTTGCTGATTGATAATCCGTTCGGCAACGCCTCGCAGAAACGCCCGATTTGCCTGCTGAAAAATTTCCGCCAATATCAGGAGCAGGGCAAGTAGTTTGGAGGTGGACGCAATGGCTGACGCTCAACCCAATGAGCAAACTTCACATATCGACAGGCTTGCCGAAAAAATCGACGCGCTCTCAAAAAAGAATTGACTCAAGTAAAATTTTCTGTCGCAAAAGGAGCGACCGCATGAAAATTTTTTTTACGCTGATAATTTTTGCGGCGATGATGTTTATCGGCGGCGCGACGGCTTTGGCAATACCGATACCACTGCGCGGCGTCGTCGAAGGTTTTTACGGCACGCCGTGGACTTATTCTGACCGCGCCGACATAATCGACTTTTGCCGCAAAAATAATTTGAACTCATACATTTACGCGCCCAAGGACGACCCGTATCACCGCGACAAGTGGCGCAAGCCCTATCCCGCCGACAAACTCGACGAACTGCGGAATTTGGTTGCCGTCGCCAAGCAAAATAATGTGCGCTTTATTTTCGCCGTGAGCCCCGGTCTCGACCTCAACTACAAAGGCTCGGCAGGCGACGCGGACTTTGACACGCTGATTGGCAAGCTCGACGCAATGTACAATATCGGCGTGCGCGACTTCGCAATTTTTTTCGACGACCTCAAGGACGACAAAGGGCGTCATCACGAGGACGGCAAACTTCAAGCCGAATTCCTCAACCGCGTGCAAAAAAATCTTCGTTCGCGCTACAAGGACGTTGCGCCGCTGATAATGGTTCCGACGGAATATTTTTACGACGACATGGTTAAGGGCGACAAGCTCAAGCCGTACACCCGCGACCTTGCCGAAAATCTCGACCCGAAAATCGTCGTGCTTTACAGCGGGCGCGGAGTCGTCTGCGACGGAATAACCGACGCCGAACTTGCCAAGGTCAACAAAATTTTCGGGCGCGAAGTCGGCATTTGGTGGAATTATCCCGTCAACGACTACAGCCTCACGCCCGACGGCAACCGCAACGTCAAGCTTGCGCTCGGCGCGATTGAAAAGCTCCCGACGGGTAAAATGACGGCGATTTTTTTCAACCCGATGGGTCAAGTGCAGATGTCCAAAATCGCGCTGGCGACGGGTGCAATTTACTCGAACAACCCCGCCACTTACGACAGCGACGCCGCGTGGAACAAAGTCATCGACGCGCAATTCGGTATGCTCGCCTCGTCAATGAAGGTTTTCGCCGAAAATTCTCGGCACATGGAAAATTCGTGGGCAAAAGTCGGTGCGCCCGACGCCAACGAATTTCAGACGGCGGCTTACATCATAATGAGCGACGTGACGAAAAAAATTCCCGCGGACTTCAGCGCGCTCGAACAAATGATTGACAACATGGAACGCGCCACGGATATTTTGCTCAAGCGACTGCCGCAAAAATATTTGGACGAGTGCCGCCCGCAACTTGAACAGCTCCGTCGCACGGCGCACGCTGACAAAATCGCGGTTGAATCGCTCAAGGCGGGACGGCTCGATCCGCAACTGAAAATCCTGCGCGAAGAAATTTCCGCCAACGAACAGCTCGCTGTCATTTCGGAATTGGCGGCGCGTAAATTTGTCGACGACGTGATAAATTTCTTCGACGCGCAAAACTCCGACAAACGTAAGCGCAAAAAATAATTCTCCGCAAATGAGCAACGTGACGTTGCATCCAAATGGTGTTCCCCGCAATGTTGCGACAACTTCCGCAAATGAAAAACGGGCATTGCCTCCGAAACGAGGTTGCCCGTAATTTTTTTGCGGAAAAATTTTTTTGTCCAAGGTCAGAATCCCAGCTCCTCATGAATCAAAATAATCTCGAAGTCAGCGCGCAACGGCGGACCGTAAAGCACGGTCATTGCGCGACAAATTCTGTTGGTGCTTGCGCAATCGTAACACTTGTCGGCGCGGACGGCGCAGGGCGTCTTTGCCTTCAGACGTTGAGCATTTTTGGGCGCGGCGATGTTCCGTGCACGCCACAGCGCGGCGTCGTAATCGGGCGCGATTTTGTTTTCGCCGACGACGAAATAAACTTTCTCGTGCCCGAAAAGTATCGAGGCGATTCGGTTGCCGACGCCGTCAATGTTGATAATTTCGCCCGTTTGCGCCAAGCCGTTGACCGACGAAATGTAAATCTGTGCGCCGCCGGCGTCCCTGCAAACGTCAGCGCGGGTTTTGCCGCCGGGCAGTCGATTGTGATAGAAAACCTCGTTGTTGAGCGCAAGTCGGTCGTAAAGTCCCATCTGCTCAACCGTGACGGAGCCGCCGAATCCGACGGTTTTGCCGTGAATTTTTTCATCGAGGTAGTCAGCCGCGTCCGCCGCCGTGTCGCAACAAATGACGCCGTAGCCCAACGATTCGAGCGTGCTTTTGAGCTTAGTGAAGTCCATGACAATCCCTCCTTTCGCTCGGTGTCAGTGGTGGTTGCCGCATAAGATAGCACTTTGCGCGCCGAATGTCCATAAACGGAAACTTAAAAGCCGATTGGAATTCCAACCGGCTTGATTTATTTTGACGTGAAAATTTCAGACAAGACCTTGCGCGGTCATAGCTTCGGCGACTTTTTTAAAGCCGGCAATGTTCGCGCCCATAACCAGATTGTCCGCGTCGCCGAATTCGACGGCGTTGGCTTTGGCGTTGCGGTAGATGTTCGCCATGATTCGTTTAAGCCGCTCGTCGACTTCCTCAAACGTCCAGCTCAAGCGTTCGGAGTTCTGGCTCATTTCAAGTGCGCTGACTGCGACGCCGCCCGCATTAGCCGCCTTCGCGGGGCAGAATAAAATTTTGTTCGCAAGGAAATATTCGATAGCCTCAAGCGTCGACGGCATGTTCGCGCCCTCGCCGACGACTTTGCAACCGTTGGCGACGAGAGCTTTAGCCGAATCAAGGTTAATTTCTTCCTGCGTGGCGCACGGCAAGGCAATGTCGCACTTGACCGTCCAAACGCCGCTGCAACCTTCGTGATATTCGGCGGCGGGATGATTTTTGGCGTATTCGGAAATTCTGCCGCGCTTGACTTCCTTGATGTATTTGACCGCCTTCAGGTCGATGCCGTGCGGGTCGAAGATGTAGCCGTCCGAATCCGAACAGCTTATGACGTTCGCGCCGAGTTCCTGCGCCTTTTCAATCGCGTAAATTGCGACGTTGCCGCTGCCGCTGACGACGACTTTTTTGCCGTCAATGTTGATGCCTTTGTCGTCAAGCAGATTCTGCACGAAATACAGCAAACCGTAGCCCGTAGCCTCTGTGCGCGTGAGTGAGCCGCCGTAAGTCAAGCCCTTGCCCGTCAAAACAGCCGAGTCGTAGGCGTCGCGAATGCGTTTGTATTGCCCGAAAAGATAGCCGATTTCCCGTCCGCCGACGCCGATATCGCCTGCGGGAACGTCGACGTGCGGTCCGATGTGGCGATAAAGTTCCGTCATGAACGCTTGGCAGAAGTGCATAATTTCGTTGTCGCTTTTACCTTTCGGGTCGAAGTCGGAGCCGCCCTTGCCGCCGCCGATTGGAAGTCCCGTCAGCGAATTCTTGAAGACTTGCTCAAACGCGAGGAACTTCAGAATGCTCAAATTCACGCTGGGGTGGAAGCGCAAGCCGCCTTTGTACGGACCGATTGCGGAGTTCATTTGAACACGATAGCCGCGATTTACGTGAGTTACGTTGTTGTCGTCCTGCCACGTCACGCGGAAGGTTATCACGCGTTCCGGCTCAACGATTCGCTCAAGGAGTTTCTGTTCTTTATATTGCGGATTTTTTTCGAGCAACGGGACAATCGTCGTGAGGACTTCTTTAACTGTGTTTTGGAATTCGATTTGGTCGGGATCGCGCCGTTTGACGAGCTCCAGCACGTCTTGCACGTATTGTTTCATTTCGGACATAAATAAAACCTCCTGCGTTTTAACTACGCGGAGGATTTTAGCACGTCATAAAATTTTTGCATACAGCCCTTGCCGAAAAATACTGTATACTTTGTAGGGACTAGGGACTAGGGACTAGGGACTTAGTCTCTTCGGGCGGCAAGATACCCGCCATGCGCAAAAGATATTTCGCATTTGTCGTGTGCGTGCGACCGTTGCGAAGTTTGAAGTCGAATTTAATTTCGTCGTTCTCGTAGTATTCCTCAAAGTGCGCGTTCGATATATGTTCGTTTTCGTCGACCATGTCGCACAGCTGAAAATCGTGCGTGGTGACCAGCGTAATGCTCCTGTCGTTCGTCAGGCGGCGAATTGCCTCCTTCGCGCCGATAACGCGGTCGTTGACGTTCGTGCCCTTGAAAATTTCGTCAATGCACGCGAGCATCGGAAGTTTGCGTTCCGTGTACTCAATCATCGATTTAATCCGCAACAGCTCCGCGTAAAACGTCGATACGCCTTGGCTCAAGTCGTCGTTGACGCGAATGGAAGTCATCACGGCAAGGCGGCTCACGGCGAAACTTTTTGCACAAACGGGCGCGCCCGAATACGCGACGATTACGGCGGCGGCGAGCGTGCGAATCCACGTCGTCTTGCCGCTCATGTTCGCGCCGGTGATAATCGTCGTGCCCGCCTTGAGCTCAACGTCGTTGGGAACGCCCTTTGCGTCGGCGACAAGCAAACTCGTCAAGCCCTCAACCGTCAAATGCGGCTCCGCCTCTTCGTAAAACGTCGGGAAGCAATACGTCGTGCGAGTCTGTCCGATTGACGCCAACGAGATTAAAACTTCCATTTCCGCGAAGGCGTCGAGCCACGTGCGCAGATGTTGTGCCGCGTCGACCCGCCAACGTCTGAATGCCGTCACGATAAAAAAATCCGCCAAGAACAGCGCGTTGCCCGGTATGAAGAACAGCGGATTGTGCCGAGCGTTGGCGGCGTCGACCATAAGTGACAGCGTCTGCAATTTCTGCGCGGCGGACATTTCGTCGGTCAATATGTCGCGGATTGCGCTCAAGCGTTTTGAGCTGAAGTTCGTCGACTCCAGCCGCTCAAATATCATGCGGTAAAGGCGCAGTTCTTTGGATATGATGTTGAACGGCGCGAGCAATTCGTTGACGGCGGGGATTGCGACGATTGCGATTACCAGATTGAACAGCATAACGAACAGCGGCAAATACACGTCGACAAGCCCGTAAAATGCCGCGACGCACGTTGCCAAAACTATCGCGGGCATGACGAATCGCAGGCGATAAATTTTTCCGAGCGGCGGCAATTCCTCTTCGACGCTGACGATTAATTCGCTGGTGTCGTGATTGTTCGGCATGAGCCGCGCATAAGCCTCAAGGTCGAGCGACAATCTTGGACGTTGCAAAAGTTCCGCGACGCCCCGTTGACGGTTGCGCACCTCGTTGAAGTCGGGCGGCTCCGGATTGAATGCGGCGGCAAGCAAATCGCGTCCGCGCTTCGTTCGTGCCGCGCAGATGTATTGGAAGATTGAGCCTTCGCCGAAAATGTGCAGGTCGACGTCTTGCGGGCGATTGTTCTTCAGGTAAATGCTGCCGTCGTTTGAGCGTTTGCGCCACGTGCCGCGTGCGCGGGCAATGTACGAGTTGAGCACGGTCAATCGGCTTTTGAGGAAACGTTTGCGCCGCTTGATGTCGTCGTGATAATTTACCAGCCGCACGAAAATCATTGCAAGCAACGCCGCGATAATGTAGCAAAAATGCGTTTGAGTATCCCAGCCGATTGCGAAACTGCCTGCCGCCGCGACGAAAACTACGGTGCGGGCGATGACGACTTTACTTTCGCGACTGCGCAACGACTTTTGCTCGGCAAGGTCAATTTCGCGCTCATTGTCGTAGAATTGTCGATTCAAGTTACCAATCCTTTTGTGTGCGAAAAATTTTTCAGATTGTAGCACGGCGGGCGGCTTTTCGCAACAAGCGCGGGTCAGTCGTTGAACAGGTCGAGCCAATCGCCGTAACCTTGAGCCGCCATTTCGTCGCGGGGAATGAATCGCAACGACGCGCTGTTAATGCAGTAACGAACGCCGCCGAAGTTTGTAGCACGACGGGCGGCTTTTCGCAACAGCGCGGCGGTTGACGAGCCGTCCGAACGTTTGAACTTCGATTGAGTCTTATTGATCTACTTTTCTTTTGCTTGCCCAAAAGAAAAGTAGCAAAAGAAAAGGCAGCCGCCTACGAAAACGTCACGTTTTCTAACGGCGGCGACGCAGGGCGCGCGTCCATGCGCGCCCCTTAGAACAGGTGTTCATAAACGATTAAGCAAAGTGTGAATATGAGAAATCTTAATCAAGGTCTCGGCAGAAGCAATCGTCAGCTCGTAGTCTTTGCTAAGTCGCCGAGAGTGATTAAGCCAAGAAAAAGTCCGCTCCACTATCAAGCGTTTTGGTAACACTTGCCAACCGTGCCCCTTAAGCTTCTTACTTATCTCTACCCGCAAGCCGAAATATTTATAAGCCTCGT
>JADEZP010000034.1 GCA_015206805.1 Quinella sp. 1Q7
AAGCCCGCTTCATAGTCGGAGTAATACAAATTCGGCGCGGCATGTTTCGGTATGCAAAGGAGCGCGGTATATTCGACGGTGCCCTCGGCTTTGATGTGGAAAATTTCCTGCGGGGCTTCCCACTCGTGCAACTGCTGCTTAAAAAATTCGTCGTACTCTTCGCGGGTGATGTCAGACTTATTGCGCGTCCAAAGCGGCTTCATCGAATTGACGGTGCGAATTTCAATCGTCGGCTCATCTTCGGGCTTATCCTTGACTTCAAAGCTCATCTTGACGGGGTAGCGCACGAAGTCCGAATATTTTTTGACAAGGCGTTCAAGCTCGTAAGTGTCGGTGAAATTATATTCGTCGTCGCCCGTGAATTCGGCTTTAAGGTGCAGGACAATCGTCGTGCCGTGAGAGTCTTTGTCGCAGTCTTCAAGCTCGAATTCGCCCGCGCCGTCTGAAGTCCACTTGACGGCAGAATCAGTGCCCGCCCTGCGCGTGATAAGCTCAACTTTGTCGGCGACAATGAACGCGCTGTAAAAGCCGACGCCGAATTGCCCGATAAGTTCCTCCTGCGCGGCGGCAGTCGATTCGCGGAGCTTGTCAAGAAAATCTTTCGTGCCGCTCTTGGCGATTGTGCCGATGTTGCTGATAACTTCGTCGCGGGTCATGCCGATGCCGTTGTCGCTGATTGTGACGGTCTTAGTCGCGGCGTCGGGCACGATAAAAATTTCGGGCTCTTGATTGTCGGCAAGGTCGCTGTTCGTCAATGATTCAATGCGCAACTTGTCCAGGGCGTCGCTTGCGTTGCTGATGAGTTCGCGCAGAAAAATTTCCTTGTTCGTGTAAATGGAATTGACGACAAGATCAAGCAGGCGTTTGGTCTCGGCTTGGAACTGCATTTTTTCAACAGGCATAAAAAATTATCTCCTTCCAAAAAAAATTGAGCGAGCAACTTGCCCGCCCGCGAAAATTTTTGGCGTCGCTTATTTAAACAAAAGACTGACCGAGCGGTGCTCTTGAATGTTCAAGATAACGTCACCGATTGATGCCGCCATGCTCAACACGGTAATTTTCGGCGAATGCTTTTCGGGCGGCAGGGCTATCGTGTCGGTTATTACAAGCTGTTCAATGTCCGAGGCGTCGATTTTCTCAACGGCGTTCTTGCTCAAGACGGCATGTGTGCACGCGGCGATAACTTCCTTTGCACCAAGCTTTTTAAGGGCTTTTGCACCTTCGCAGAGGCTGCCCGCCGTGTCGACAATGTCATCAACCATAAGCGCGACTTTGCCGTTCACGTCGCCGATAATGCTCATGACCTCCGCCTCACCGGGACGCGGACGCCGTTTTTCGATAATGGCAATCGGTGCTTTGAGATAGTCGGCAAGTTCCCTGGCACGCGTGACACCGCCTAAGTCGGGCGACACGACAACCAGATCGTCGCCGAAATTTTGAGCGCGGAAATAATCGGCAAGCACGGGCGCCGCCTTGAGATGGTCAACGGGAATATCGAAGAAACCTTGAATTTGCCCGGCGTGCAGGTCGACAGTGATAACGCGATTCATGCCCGCCGCAACCATCAGATTGGCAACGAGCTTTGCGCTTATCGGCTCACGACCGCGCGTCTTGCGGTCTTGTCTGGCGTAGGCGTAATAGGGCACGACCGCCGTTATCGAATGAGCGGAGGCGCGTTTGCAGGCGTCCGCCATAATCAGCAAATCCATCAAGTTATCGTTGACGGGCTGACTTGTCGGCTGGACGATAAAAATATCTTTGCCGCGAATGCTGTCGCTTATCATTACTTGCGTCTCGCCGTTGTTGAAGCGTCCGACGAACGTATCGAACAGCTCCACGCCGATATGCGCGGCAATTTTTTTCGCCAAGTCGGGATTGGCATTGCCCGTCATCAAGCAGAGGCTACCCAGATTGTTAATGCTTTGATTGCTCACGTTGAACAGCTCCCCTAAAAAATTTTCGCGCTTTATTTAAGCGGAGTCTTCTTGCCGTAAAGCAACAAGTCCCACACGTCGTAAGCGGGCATTGCGCCTGTCACGACGCCTTCCGCCGCGTGCAGGAGGTTGCCGCCGCAAAGTTTTGTGTCGACGTAAAAGCCCGACTCCAGCTCCGTCTCGAACGGCACGAAGCAAGCTTTTTTGGCGTAAGGCAGGCAGTCGAAACGCTCCAAAACGGCGGGGCTCGTCGTGTGCATGGTGACCAGCACGTTCGACCAGTTGACAAGGTCTTTGCGCTCATTCCACGTCTCAAGGGCGTCGGCGTCGTTCGTGAAACTGTTCATGAACCACTGCGTGCCGTCCAGCCAGAAAATCGGGAAACTTATGCCCAAATCCGCATTGTATTCCGTGCGCTCAAAGTGCAAATCTTTTTTCATGTGCCAATGCGCTTCGGGCAGGAAGTTCATAAAATGTTCTTCCGAAGTGTACATGCCGACTGTCGGCGACAGCGCGGGCAATCCGAGCTTGTGATAGGCGATACCTGCCCACCAGCCCATTGACAGAATCGACAGATTTGCGCGGCGCAGTTCCTTGTACTTGTCGAGCGTGAAGCCGGGGATTAAAACCGTGCGGTCGAGAACGAATTTATCCGTGTCGAGACCGAGAGTCTCCGCCTCCGCGAGTATTGGCGCAATTTCGACATCATGACCCGTGACAAGAACCATGTCGTAATTCAGGTGGACGAGTTCTTTTTTGTCGATGGTGTTGAGCTGATTAATCGGCATTGGCACGGACTCGACGATACCGACGATGTTGACGGAGCCTTTCGGCTTGTCGAGCGCGGCGAATGCTTGACGCAGGAGAGTTTTTTCCTTAGCTTTGTCCGCCGTTGCAACTGTGTCGTACTGCACCCAAACAACTACATTCATGATAGTTACTCCTCCTTAGTGAGTTCACTTGCGTTTATCGCTCCAGTTGGGAATGTTGGTCTGTCTTGCGCGGGCAATGGCGAGATTGTCCTTGGGAATATCCTTCGTAATGGTTGAGCCGGCGGCAATGTAAACGCCGTCGCCGACAGTGACGGGCGCGACCAAATTTGTATTGCAGCCGATAAAGGCGTTGTCGCCGATTTTTGTGCGATGTTTATTTTTGCCGTCGTAGTTGCAAGTGACGGTGCCGCAACCGATATTTACGCCCGCGCCGACGTCGCTGTCGCCGATGTATTGCAGGTGCGGGAGTTTGGTGCCTTCGCCGATTGTGGAGTTTTTGATCTCGACGAAGTTGCCGATTTTGACGCGGTCGCTTACCTTCGTGCCGGGGCGAATGTGCACATAAGGACCTAGCGTTACGTCGTTATAAATTTCGGCGTCGTGGCAGTAGCTGAATTGCGCCGTAACGTTGTTGCCGACAATCATATTCACGAAGCGCACGCCGGGTCCGATGTTGCAGTCGTCGCCGATTTTCGTCGCGCCCTCAAGGAACGTGTTCGGGTGAATAATCGTGTCCTGCCCGATTTCCACGTCAACATCAATGAAGGTCGAATGCGGGTCGACGATTGTAACGCCGTCGTTCATGAGCTCGACGATTTTGCGTTGGCGAAGAATTCTTTCGGCGGCGGCAAGTTGCACGCGGGTATTTATGCCGATTGTCTCTTCGCAGTAGTCGGCGGGGAAGACGCAAATTTTTTCGCCGTCGCCCTTGAGAATCGGGAGCACGTCGGGCAGGTAATATTCGCCCTGCGCGTTGTCGTTGCTGACTTTGTCGAGCGCGCCGAAAAGTTTTTTCACGTCGAAGCAGTAGACGCCCGCATTGACTTCGCGAATTTTGCGTTCGTCGTCGGAAGCGTCCTTGTCCTCGACGATTCGTTGAAAGGTGCCGTCCGCCTCGTGAATCACGCGCCCGTAACCTTTAGGGTCGGGCATTTCGGCGGTCAGAACGGTCGCCGCGCAGTTGGAGCTTTCGTGAGCGGCAACGAATTTTTGCAAAAGTTTACTCGTCAAAAGCGGGGTGTCTCCGCACAAAATTAAAACGGTACCTTCCGACGCGGCGAAGTTTTTCCGTGCCGAAAGAACCGCGTGCCCCGTGCCGAGCTGCTCCGCTTGCAAGACGAATTCGACGCCGTCAATCGATTCCTCGACAAGCTGTGCGCCCGCGCCGATAACGACAACTTCACGCGACGAGCCCGCGCGTTTTGCCGCGTCAATGACGTGTTGAAGCATGGGCTTGCCGCCGACTTTGTGCAGGACTTTGGGCAACTTACTTTTCATGCGCGTGCCTTTGCCCGCCGCCAAGATCAGTGTTTCCAAGTTCATAAGTTGTTCTCCTTTTGAAGGTATCAGGTATCAGGTATCAGGTATCAGGTTTCAGGTTTCAGGTTTCAGAAAAAATTAATAACTACTGTTTCGAAGCTGTCCCTTTAATGAAGTTATCAAAGCGTTCAACATTTTATTCAATTCGTCGCACAAATCAATTGCAACTGTTGCTTCAGATTCGGGAAAATATTTCAAACGAATACAAATTTGCAGTTGCGTTTCAAGTTCGGTTTGTGATCCTCGTGCCACGGACAAGAAATGAATATATTCTTTTGTTGAGTTTCTTCCGTGACCTTCGGCAATATTTGAAGGGATTGAGACTACGGCGCGGCGCATTTGGTCTGACAGGGCGTAAGTTTCTTCGCGCGGCAGAAATTTTACCAATCTGTAAATTTCGACCGTCAAGTCCATAGATTTTTGCCAAACAATTAAATCTTTATAGTTTTTTATCACGAAATTCACATCTCCATATCTTACTGACCCCTGACCCCTTATCCCTTCCCCCTTATCCCTGCCCCCTGACCCCTTCACCCTTTCTTGCGCATGGCTTTGAGCAAAGTTTCTTCCGCCTGTTCCATGTGACGTTCGGCGGCGTCGCGTGCGGCATCAACGTCGCCCGCCGCGATAGCCTCGACCATTGCGCGGTGTTCCTCAAGCGTCTCTTGCAGGCGACCGGGATAGGACATGCTCAACGTGCGGAAGCGTGCAAGCTGTTCCTTGAGGTTATTGATAATCGCGACGAGCCGTTCGTTGCGGCTGACTTGATACAACAGCCCGTGAAACTCAATGTCGGTCTCGACGATTTTGTCCATGTCGTTGCGTTTGATGTGACCTTCGATTTCCGTAAGCAGGGCGCGGAGTTTTTCAAGTTCGTCGGGCTCAATGCGCATTGCCGCCAAACTCGTCGACAGCGACTCAAGCGCGGAACGTATCTCGAAAATTTCTTTCACGTCGTGCACGGAAACGTTCGATACGTAAGTGCCCCTGCGCGGCATCATGATAACATAGCCTTCCTGCTCAAGCTTGCGGATTGCCTCGCGGACGGGCGTGCGACTGATACCGAGTTCTTCGGCAAGTTGAACTTCCATAAGTCGTTCGCCCGGCTCCAAAACGCCGCGTCGTATCGCGTCGCGCAAAACGTCGCAAACGGTTTCGCGGAGCGGTCGGTAACTGTCAATCGTTATCGGTTCCAGTCTGTTGCCCATGTCAAACATCCTTACTCAATGAAATCGCGTGATGAATTTTTGCGTGCCGTCGACACTTGCGGCGATTTGCTCAACGTGCGCCGCGTCCGTCAGTGCGAAGACCGTCGGACCGCTGCCGCTCATCAATGCGACCTTTGCACCTGCGGCGATAAGCTTGCGCTTGCAGTCGCCGACGGCGGGAATTTTTTTCAGCGCGACGCCCTCCAAGACGTTGCCGAAATTTTTAAACGCCGCCGCGTATTCGCCGCGCTCAAGCAGGTCGATGATGTCGCGGTTTGGCGGATGAGTCGTCGCGGGATTTTCGTCGTAGGTTTTGTAAGCCCAAGCCGTCGAAATTTCGCCGTCGGGTTTTGCAAGGACGACGCTGAATTTTTCCACGGGAGTGAGCCGCGTCAGAATTTCGCCGCGACCTTCGGCAAGACACATTCCGCCGACAATGCAAAACGGCACGTCCGAACCGACACGCCCGCCGATTGTGCACAGGTCACTTTCGGGCAAGTTCAGTTCGTACAGCCGATTCATGCCGCGCAGGACAGCCGCCGCGTCCGCCGAGCCGCCCGCAAGTCCCGCCGCCGCAGGAATTTTTTTCACGAGGTCAATCGACACGCCCAAATCTTTGCCGCAGAATTTTTGGAGCTCGATTGCCGCACGCCACGCCAAATTTTTTTCGCCGGCAGGAATTTTATCGCCGCCAGCAATTCCCGTCGCGTCCATGCGCAATTCGACGCCGCCCGAAATTTTCCGCAACTCCAGCTCGTCGGCAAGTTCAAGCGTCTGCATAATCATCGACACTTCGTGATAACCGTCAGAGCGTAAGCCCGTGATGTCCAGCGTCAAATTTATTTTTGCCCGTGCCAATTCCGTCAGCATCAACTCACCACGCCTTCAAATTTTCGGCGAAATTCTAACACGCTTTATTTTTTTTGGCAAGCCGTCGCCAATTCAACGCTTGACGCGAAAAAAATTCCCGCCGAAGTTTTCGACGGGATGAAAATTTTCCGACGCTGATTATTTTTCGAGTGCCATAATCTTGCCGACGCGCCGCGCATGACGTCCGCCGGTGAATTCGGTCGTGACCCATACGCGCACAATTTCGCTTGCCGGTCCGAAGCCCGTAACGCGTCCGCCCATTGCCAAAACGTTCGCGTCGTTATGTTCGCGGCTCATGCGCGCGGAATAAACGTCATTGCAAAGTGCGCAACGGATGCCGTGTATTTTGTTCGACGCAATGGAAATGCCGATGCCCGTGCCGCAAAGGACAATGCCCCTGTCAGCCGCGCCGCTCACGACGTCCGCACAAACTTTTTCGGCGATGTCGGGGTAGTCGACGCTTTGAGTGCCGAACGTGCCGACGTCCGTGACTTCGATGTCGGGGAACTCCGCCAGAACTTTTTTAACTTCGTCTTTGAGCTCAACCGCGCCGTGATCGCTGCCAATCGTAATCTTCATATCGAACGCTCCCTTAAAAATTTTTCGCGACGATTATATTTCAAAGGTAGGACGTTGTCCACAGCGGCGACAAAATTTTTTGCGGTCAGATGTTCAGACCGTCGAGCAAAGTTTTCAGCTCCTTCAGGCGCGGGCGAAGGTGCGCGTCATTGGCGACCAAATAATCGTAAAGTGTTTGCATATCGTCATTGCCCGCCGCGTCAGTCTGAATTCTCGGCGACAAATGCGCGGCGTGCGTTTGATGATAATTATTCAGTGGCGACGGCAAATTTTGCGGATGATACAGCGAAACGATTAGTGCCGCCAAATCCAACACGCGGTGCAAAGGCATTTCCTCGCTTGTGCGTTTCCAGTTGCCGTCGTGCCGCCAAATCTTTGCGGAAATGTGATTTTCGTCATATTGCGCACGTCCGATTGACAAAGCCTTGGCGTCGCTGTGACCGGCGTACATGCCGTCAACCAAGTCGTAGTCGTCGACGCCGATAATCGGTTTATGTTGCAAATGAGTCGGATACCGCATAAAAATTCCTCCCGTCACGGTTTGATGTCGTCGAATATCGCGGGCAATTTTTCAGTGAGCACGTCCAAGATTTTGAGCGCGACTTGCCGCATTTGCGGGTGAGCTTTGGGCGACGTGCGCAATTTGAGGAAGTGGCGCAGTTCACGCAAATTCATCGTCACGAAAATTTCGGTTTTGAGAGAGTTGGGCAGAATGGAGCGCGCCAGTTCGGGACGGGCACCCGTCGCACGCATTGCCAAATAATTTCGCTCGATTAACGCCATTGTCGCCGACCACAGCTTGAAAGCGTCGTCGTCCTCCGACCAAAAGCACGGCTTGATAAACGTGAGTTCGCCGCCGAATTTGCCCGCGCCGTAGTCGCAATAGCGCGTGCTTTCCTGCGAATTATGAACTATTATGCCGTTGGCAACGTAATTGTGGTGCGGCGTGTCCATTTCCAAATCATATACTTTTTCTCGCCCGACATAGTTAATGGTTTGAACTTTATCTTTGAAGGCTCCGATGGCGTAATGGTGATGCCAAAGGTGGTGGCACTTACTGCAAAGAAATTTTACGTTGGCAACGGTATTGTTCTTTGGATTTTTATCCATGTGATGAATCTCTACATTTTCACAGGTGCCGCAAAATTCACAACGTGTTGCAATGAGCGAAAATTTTCTGCCGGCTTCTCCATAAGCCCCGGTTAAAGATAAATCGTCTCTGTTTTTTAAGTAGCGGTGATTGTTTGAGCCCGTCATCCTTTTTCTTATGTCTTCGCGTTGTTCGTCAGAAAACATACCTTTGACACCGTGCCCCGCGTGACGGTTTGGTCTGTCCGACAAAGGCTTTGTTATACCAAATTTTTTTAACGCCTTGTATAAAGCGGTTTCACTGCAACCGATTTGCTCCGCAAGCTGTCTGCGGGTTTTATTTAAAACCAAGTAATTATGTTTGAGCCATTCTTCATTTTCCAACGACGGCAATCCGTTGACGTAAATAAAATCGCCCGGATTCAGTTCGGCAAGAGTTTTCCAGCCTTCATCCGTAAAAAAGCGATGCCCGTCTGTACACTTTAAATTTCTACCGCTTTCCGTCGTTATCTCAAAAACGTCTTGCACACCGTTGAAGAATATTTTTTTTATTTTGTTCGGTACGACGGAATGAGTTTGCTCGTCGAAACTTCTTATAATCAGTTGCTGAAACGCGGCATGACATTTCGGGTCTAAAGACCAATTGTAGATGGTTTCTATACTTCGTTTCTTTGGAGTTACTCTTTTTTTTGATGAATATGACGAAATGATTGTATCCCCAGTTATACAGTAGCTTGCCAACCTGTGGCGAACAAGTTCATGCGTGACGCCGCGATCGCAAACAATTTTAAACGACAAGCTTACGTGCTCGATAACGGATTCGTGCCCGCGCTTGATTATGCCGCGAATGAATTTTTCCGCGCTGTCGGGCTTGATGTTGCCTTCGGATTTGTAACAGACGCGTCCCGCACGCTCAAGCTTGCGCATGATTGCCGCCGCGTCGAAGTCGTCGACAAGCTCAACGCTCGGCTCGATGATTTTCATTTGCCGCGCCCCCCGAATTTGCGAAGCTCAAGCCACAACGGTCCCGCAATGAAGATTGACGAATAACAGCCGCTCATGAAGCCGACAATCAGCGCGAACGCGAAATCTTTAGTCGTTTCGCCGCCGAAGAAGAACAGCGCGAACGTCGTGAACAGGCACGTGAAAACCGTGTACAGCGAACGCGTCAGTGTCTGGTAGATTGAGCGGTTGACGAGTTCGACGACGTTGCCTCCGCGTCTGAAGTGCAGTTTCAAATTTTCGCGTATCCTGTCGAAGATGACGATTGTGTCGTTGATTGAGTAGCCGACGACCGTCAGCAATGCCGCGACGAATGACGAATCGACCTGCCGTTGCGTGAACGAGAAAAACGCCAATACAATCAAAATATCGTGGACAAGTGCCGCGACTGCCGAAAATCCGAATCGAAGCTCGAAACGATAAGCGACGTATAAAATTATCAGCACCCACGAAATTACCAGCGCAAGTACGGCGTTCATAATCAGTTCGCCGCCGATGACCGCGCCGACTTTTTCTTCGCGCAAGACTTCGTAGCCGCCGACGTGTTCGCGAAGTGCCGCCATAACTTCCTTGCGCTGAACTTCCTCCAAGTCGACGGTGCGAATCATTACGTCCGTTGAAGTCGCCACATCTGAACTTTCGCCCGACAGCTGAATTGTCGCGCCGTCCAATCCGAATGGCTTGAGCGCGTCGCGGACTGTCGCAATGGCAACGGGCTGTTGAAATTTCAAATCGATAATCGTGCCGCCCGTGAAGTCAATGCCGAAGTTCAAGCCGCGCGTCGCAATCGAAATCAATCCTGGGACAATTATCAGCAGGGAAATGACAAACCAAATCTTCCCGCGCCCCGCAATGTCAAAGCTCGGCATCACTTCCTCACCGCCTTTCCGTCAGCCGCCGCGTCGAACAAAACGAATCCGTCCGCGCCGTATGCGGAAGGACTTTCGACGACCTTTGCGTTGACCAAAAGTTTCAGCATGAATTGCGTCAGCGTTATTGCCGTGAACATGCTCAACAGGACGCCGAGACCCAACGTTATCGCGAAGCCGCGGATTGTGCCCGTGCCGAACATGAACAGCACGCCCGCCGCGATTATCGTTGTGATGTTGGAGTCGAAAATCGTCGTGAAGGCGCGCTTAAAGCCCGCGTCCATTGCCAGACGAATTGACTTGCCCAAGCGGAATTCCTCCTTGAAGTGCTCAAAAATCAGCACGTTCGCATCGACAGCCATACCGATTGACAAAATTATTCCCGCGACGCCGGGCAATGTCAGCGTCGCGTCGAGTGCCTTCAGCGTGCCGAGAAGCATCAACGTGTACGCCATAAGGCTGATATCCGCGATAAAGCCGGGCAGTCGGTAGAACAGCAACATAAACACCAACACCGCCGCGATACCGATAACGAATGCGAATTCCGATTTGTCTTTGGAGTCTTGACCGAGCGACGGTCCGACGGTGCGAGTTTCGATGATGTTTACTTTGACGGGGAGTGCGCCGCTGCGCAAAAGTACGGCAAGGTGTTGCGCCTCCTCAAGGTCGCGTTGACCCGAAATTTCCGCCCGCCCGCCGAGTATCGGTTCGCGCACGACGGGGTTTGTCAGAATTTCTCCGTCGAGCAGAATTGCAATTTGCCTGCCGACGTTTTCAAGCGTGGCGTCGGCGAATTTCTCCGCGCCCTCGTCGCTGAATTCGAGATTGACGACGCATTGCCCGTTCGATTGATTCATGGCGGCTTGCGCGTCCTTAAGGTCAGAGCCCGTCAAAAGGGTGTTGCCCGCATCGTCCTTGAACTCGAGCATTGCGGTCTTGCCGATAGTTTCAATCGCCCTGTCGGGATCTTTAATGCCGGGCAATTCGATTATGACGCGGCGTTCGCCTTCGCGCTGAATAATCGGCTCCGTAAGTCCGAGTTCGTTGACGCGTTTTTCCATAATCGACACGACGCGTTGCATTGCGTCTTCGTCGACTTTGGCAATGTCGGTATCTTCAGCCTGCAAGACGACGTGCGTGCCGCCCTGCAAGTCGAGCCCTTGACGGATTGAGTGCGCCAGCGGGCGAATAAAAATCACAAACACTGCCACAATCGCCACGAGGCATATCAGCAGCTTGATTAAACTGTTCGTCCTCACAAAGGTTGCTCCCTTCAATTTTCATGTTCGCCCGTCAATATACTACAACGCCGAATATTGCGCAACGAAAAAAATCCCGCCACATCAGCGCGACGAGATTTTTTGCAACAGGGCGTCGAAACGTTCCCAACAATATGACGGCGTGAAAAATTTTGTTCGGTAACCTGCGGCGCGGAAAGAGCTTCGTGCGTGCCAACGGCTGAATTCGTCGATGAAGTCGCGGCTCGGCAAAAGATATTTCCAATCCTCCATGACGACGGCGTTGTTTATGCGGTACAAAAATTTTCGTCGCTTGTCGGGCACGTTGAAGTAAAAAATTTTTCCGTCCGCCGCAAGCACGTCGAAAAGTTTTGCGTGAAGATTTTTCAGCTCGTCAGCCGTCAGATATTGCGCCACGGAAATTGCCAAAACCAAATCATACGTCCCGAAAGGTGCCGCAGAAAAATTTCGCAAGTCCGCTTGAATGAATTCGGCTTCGGGCAAACGTCGGCGGGCAATTTTTAAATGCCGCTCCGAAATGTCGATGCCCGTTAAAATTTTCGGACGCGCCACGTCAAACAAAGCCGCCTCGATTCTGCCGTCGCCGCAACCCAACGACAAAACTTTGCGCCCGTCAATTTCGACCCGCGATTGAATGTGCAGACAAATTCCCGCGACTGCCGACGCCGATAAATTTTCCACGGCGGGACAATCGACTTGCTCAAAGTATTCCGCCAAGCTCAAGGTTCCGTCCCCCAACGTTCGCACAAATTTTTTCGCGCCGTATCTTCGCAATTCGACCACTCAATCAGATAATCGTAAATGCCGCGCAGAATTTTGCACCGCGCCTGACGAATTGGCACGCCGACGAAATCCCCCTGCGTGAAAAAACTGTACACGGGACACAGCCCGCAAATTGGATTGTAAATGCAACTTTCGCATGAAGGATTCGACTCGACGCAAGAGGCGTTGCACACTTCGCACGCCGCCGCCGACAGCAAACATTCGCGGTAGGAATTTTCACGGACATTGCCGACGCGAAAATTTTCAATGCCGCGATTCGCCAACATGCGCCCTTCGTCGCAGGTGTAAATGTCGCCGTTCCAATTGTAAGCGATTTGCCCGATTGTCGCGCCGCACGGTGAACGCAGGTCGGGATAATTGACGACGTGTCGCCCGAAAATTTTTTGCAGAATCATTTTCGACAGCGACTCCGTCAAATTCGTCTTGCCCGACAAATTCAGCGCGATGATGTAATCCATGCACTCGCGATAAAAGTTCAGAAACTCTTGCGGCGTGTAACCGATCGCGTCAAAATTTTTCCCGACGCGTCCGAACGGAGACAGCTCCCGCAATGAAATATCCGCCACGTCGAGCGCGCAGTAAAAGTCCACAATTTCTTTGGCGTGCGACAGCGACAGCCGCGTTGTGGTCGGCAGGGCGCGGATAAAATTTTTTTCGGCGTAAACGTCACACGCACGCTTGAACCAATGAAAAACTCTGTCGAAGTTCGACGAGCCGTCTTTCGTCGGGCGATTGGCGTCGTGAATAAATTTCGGTCCGTCAATCGAAAACGTTATCTGCACGTCGTGCGCCGCCAAGTAACTCAAAATTTCGTCCGTCATTGCCTGCGCATTCGTCACCAACGAAAATTTTACGACCTTATCGCCGCGAAGTTCATTTGCACATTCCACGATTGTTTTAAGTGCGTCGAAGTTCAAAAGCGGCTCCCCGCCTTGAAACTCGAAATGCAATTCATCTTCCGGCGACGACAATGCAACTTCAACCGCCCGCCGCGCAGTTTCCGCGCTCATGAAGGGTTTGCCGCCGCGAGAATATTCCGCTTGACAATACAGGCAATTCAAGTTGCAAGCCAACGTCAACACAAAAATGTGCAACGTCGCCCCGTAAAACAAGCCCGCGTTCAGCCGCCGATATTCCTCCGCAACCGAATCGAGCTCCGACTCCGCCGCGAAAAAATTTTTCAGCTCACGGTCAAAATTTCCCGCGCAGAGCTTGTCAAATTGAGCGCGGTCGACGAATTGAAACTGTCGCAACAAATTTGAAACAAGGTAGCGATTTTCCGACACGCGCTTGAAATAAAACGGCAACAACATTTCGCAGCCTCCTCAAAAAAATAACCGCCTTTGCAGACGGTTAAATTTTCCGTTCAAACTCAATGACATCTTTCCGCCAACCCGTAAAGGGCGCGTCCGATAATAATTTCCTTAACGGTTTGCGTGCGCTCAATGACGGCTTTGCGCTTGATGAAGTCGTGCAACTCGTCCAGAAAAATTTGCTCGTCGCGTTCGTCTTTGAAAACGACTTCCACGCCGCCTGCGATATGCCGCAAAGTTACGGGCTCGCCGCATTCCGCCTCGAAGTAATCTTTCGTCAAAAGAATCGTATCAAGCGACACGCACGCCAAATCAATTTTCATTCAGCCCGAAGAGTGGCTTCTGTGGGAGCCGTGGGACGATATGGCTTTGAAATCTTTCGCGTCGATATTTTTGTCGAACTCAATCTTGCCGTTTAAATTTATGACGCGACGAATATTGCGCAACGAAAAAAAATCCCGCCGTGCGCGAAGTGTGGCGGGGAATTTTTTCAAGCGTCACGTTATGTCGTCGTCCAAAAGCTTGCCGATAACAAAAAACGTCGCGTTGGCTTTGGCGTAAAGTTTGCCCTTCGCGTCGACGATTCGGCATTCGCAAACCATCGTCTTGCGTCCGTCGTGCAGAACTTTGGCGTCGGTCATGATTCGCGGCGTATTCGTCATTACCGCGTGCATGAACTCAATCGTCAGCGAAATTGTCACGACGCGTTTGTTGAGTGCCAAGCACTTCGCGCCCATTGCCGTATCAGCCATCGTCGTCAGCACTCCGCCGTGCGCCATCGAATATAAATTCGCGTGTCGACTGTCCGCGCAAAGTTCCAGTCGCGCCTCACCGTCGGGCGTCGGCACAACGTCAATTTCCATGAAGTCAATTACCGTGTTTTCGTGAAAAAATTTTATGATTTGTTCCTGCGTCGGCTTATGCACGTTGCTCACTCCTTCGACGGAAAATTTTATCACGGGCGCAGGAAAATTCAACGTCGCCGCGTAGATTCGTGCGGGAGGGATTTTCATGATTAACGTTGCAATTTTGGGCACGGGCAAAATTATTCCCGAAGCGATTGACGCAATGCGGGCGTCGAAAAAATTTCACGTCGCGAACATCTGGGCACGACCGCACAGCCGCGATAAAGCCGCCGCGCTTGCTGAACGTTTCGGCGTCGAAAAATTTACCTGCGATCTTGACGACATTGCCGGCGACTCGACGATTGATTTTGTTTACGTCGCGCTTGCCAACGCCGTCCACCACGAATACGCCCAAAAATTTCTCGCGGCGGGAAAAAATGTCATCGTCGAAAAGCCGTTCACGACATCTGCCGCGCAGGCACGGGAGCTAATCGACCTTGCGCGGAGTAAGCGGCTGTATCTGTTCGAAGCTGTCACGAATTTGCACCTGCCGAATTTTTACGCAATCCGCGACGCACTGCCCCGCCTCGGTGAAATTAAGCTGGTGCTGTGTAACTATTCGCAGTATTCGAGCCGCTACGACGCCTACAAAAAAGATCACGCCGTCGCGCCCGCCTTCGACCCGAAACTTTTCGGCGGCGCACTTACCGACTTGAACGTCTACAATCTGAATTTGGTCGTCGCGCTGTTCGGTTTGCCGAAAAAAATTTCCTACGTCGCCAATCGCGGCTGGAACGGCATCGACACGAGCGGCATTGCCACGCTTGAATTCGACGGCTTCATTGCGCAATGTACCGCCGCGAAAGATTCGGGCAGTCCGAGTTTTTTCAGCGTGCAGGGCGACGGCGGCTACATTCGCTCCACAAGCCCGCCCAATGAGCTGACTTCCGTTGAGCTTGTGATTCGCGGCGCGGAACCCGAAATTTTTGCCCGCAACGAATTCGCTCACAGAATGATTCATGAGTTCGTTGACTTCGGCGAAATTTTTGAGCGCGGCGATTATTCTGCCGTTGAACGCGGCTTGAAAGTGTCGCTCGACGTGATGACTGTCCTCGACGCCACACGCGACGGCTCGGCATAAAAAAAGCCGCAAGCGCGGCAGATTGAATCAGCTGACGTTGCGGTTTTTAAAGTCGTCGGGAAACTCTTTCATCCACAGTTCCCGCGTGACGTGCCGCGTATTGTACTTTTGCATGATGTGCAGATTTTTTTGATGATCCTCTTCGCTCATTGGCATACAGTCTTCGTCGAAAACAATCGGGCGACCTTTCAGCGCGGCAATTTCAGCGCGTTCCTCCGCCGTCAACGGTGCGGCAACATTAATAATTTTTCTCACGAGCATAGTATTTCCTCCTCTCAACGTTATGACCGTCATCGATGCCACAAATAATTCTTGAAAAATTTTTCGGCACGTGATATGATTCGCGCAGTCAATTAGACAACAAAAGGCAGGTTGTCGGTGCTGGAATGTCGACTTCCTCCGGATTAGGGTAAAGCTACGTTGGAGAGCGTCGCTTCAGCTTAAGGGCGGCTTATCGTGTTCAGCTGTTGAACAGCATGAGCAACGTCGCGACGAGATTCGCGGCTTGCATGGCAAGGGACGCGATTTCGTACTTCGTCATGACATCACCCCCTCTCTTTTGGAGAGGAAGCCGACCACCGAAGACCTGCGTAGTGTTGCGCTGAATATACCACACGTTCATAAAATTTTCAACCGTCGAATTCATCGGCGGTTATTTTTTATTCGTTGACACTGCGCGGGCGCGAATATAAAATTATCGGCGGCGAGGTGATTTTTTTATGGAAGTCGGAATTGACATCGGCTCCACGACGATAAAGCTTGTCGTCATGGACGGCAAACGGCTCATCTTCAAAAATTACGCGCGACACTTTTCGGAAATCGGTGCCGCGCTTGCAAATTCGTTGACGACGCTCAAGAACATCATCGGTGAAAAAACTTTCAAAATCGCGCTGGCGGGCTCGGCGGGCATGGGCATTGCAAAAAAAATTTCGTTGCCCTTCGTGCAGGAGGTCATTGCCTGTCAACGTGCGGTGGAAGAATTCATTCCGCAAACCAATACCGTCGTTGAGCTCGGCGGCGAAGACGCGAAAATAATTTATCTCGGCGGCGCACCCGAAGTCCGCATGAACGGCGTCTGCGCGGGCGGCACGGGCTCATTTATCGACCACATGGCAAGCTTGCTGTCGACCGACGCGCTCGGACTCAACGCCCTTGCCGAACGCGGCAAACAAATTTACACAATCGCATCACGTTGCGGAGTCTTCGCGAAAACGGACATTCAAGCCCTAATGAACGACGGCGCACGTAAAGCCGATATTGCGTTGTCGATTTTTCAGGCGGTCGTCAATCAAACAATCGGCAACCTTGCGCAAGGTCGTCCGATTGCGGGCAACGTCGCATTCTTGGGCGGACCGTTGCACTTCCTGCCCGAACTCAAGCGGCGATTCGTCGAGACGCTCGGATTGTCGCAAGATGAAGTCGTCGAAACTCCCGACGGCAATTTTTTTGTGTCAATGGGCGCGGCACTTTCCGACGAGGCGAAAAATTTTTCCGTCGCCGAACTTGAACAGTCGATTGCCCGTTCGGAGGAGGCGGCTCGTTCGGAAACTCGCAAGGCGGATTTTGTATTGTTCCGCGACGCCGCAGATTACGACGCCTTCCGCGAACGTCACGCACGCGCCAAAGTCAAACGCGGCGACCTGTCGACTTACGGCGGGAAAATTTTTGTCGGCATCGACGCCGGCTCCACCACGACGAAAATTTGCGCAATCGGCGACGACAAGCAGATTCTGTACACGAATTACGGCTCCAACGAAGGCGCGCCGCTGAAAGTCGTCGTCAATCAGATTCGCGACCTGTACAGCAAACTGCCGCCGACGGCTCAACTTGCGGGCGTTTACACGACGGGCTACGGCGAAGCGATTGTCAAAGCCGCGCTCCACGCCGACGGCTCCGAAGTCGAGACTTTCGCGCACCTTACCGCCGCGCAGGAATTTTGTCCCGACGTGTCGTTTGTGCTGGATATCGGCGGGCAGGACATGAAATGCTTTTTCGTCCGCGACGGCACAATCGGCAACATCACGCTCAACGAGGCGTGCTCGGCGGGTTGCGGAAGTTTCATTCAGAATTTCGCGCAAGGTCTCAACATGACGGTCGGCGACTTCGCGGGCAAAGCGTTATCGGCAGAAGCTCCCGTTGACTTGGGCACGCGCTGTACGGTTTTCATGAACTCCAAAGTCAAGCAGGCTCAAAAGGAGGGCGCGACCGTCAACGACATTTCGGCGGGCATTGCGCTAAGCGTCATCAAGAACGCGCTGTTCAAAGTCATGCAGCTCAAGAACGTTGACGACCTCGGCGACAATATCGTCGTGCAGGGCGGGACGTTCTACAACGACGCCGTCTTGCGTGCAATGGAAGAAATTTTGCACCGCGAAGTTATCCGCCCCGACATCGCCGGCTTGATGGGTGCTTACGGCGCGGCGATTTTAGCTCGTGAAAACTGCGCGGGCACGTCGAAACTTTTGACTGCCGACGCGCTGGAAAATTTTACCGTCGTCACGAAGTCTTATCGTTGCGGACGTTGCGGCAACAACTGTCTGATAACCATGCAGAAATTTCCTGACGGCGGCAAATATTTCACGGGCAATCGTTGCGAGCGCGGCGTTGGCGGGAAACCTAAAGCTGACTCCGAAATTCCGAACGCCTACGCTTACAAGTATCGGCGAGTTTTCGACTACAAGCCGCTTGACAATCCGCGACGGGGAGCAATCGGCATTCCGCGCACGCTAAATATTTACGAGGACTACCCGTTTTGGCACACGCTGTTGACGGAGCTGGGTTATCGCGTCGAGCTGTCGGCGAAGTCGTCCGCGCAAATTTTCTGCAAGGGGCTGTCGACGATACCGAGCGATTCGCTGTGCTACCCCGCGAAGCTTGCGCACGGGCACGTGATGGATTTGGTTGAGCGCGGGCTGACGAAAATTTTTTATCCGTGCGAGCCGTACAACTTCGACACGCGGTCGGATAATTTTTACAACTGCCCGATTGTCGCGAGCTACGCGGAAAACATTCGCAACAATATGGACATCCTGCGCGAACGCGGCGTGAAGTTCATTCAACCGTTCCTGCCCGTGCACGACTTGCAAAAGCTCAAACGGCGGTTGACGGAGGAATTCGCATTCGACGGAGTGACGGCGGCTGAAATTTCCCGCGCAGTCGATATGGCGTCGGAGGAGCTGGAACGTTATCGGCGCGACGTTCAACATTTCGGCGACGAGGTAATTTCGCGGCTTGAGCGGACGGGTGAACACGCAATATTGCTTGTCGGGCGACCGTATCACATTGACCCGGAAATCAATCACGGTATCGCGGAAATGATTCAGTCTTACAACCTGCCGATACTGTCGGAGGACGCGGTTTATCATCTGCCGACGGACGCGCCGAAAATTTCCGTCGTCAATCAGTGGAGCTATCACGCGCGACTTTATCACGCCGCGCAATTCGCCGCAGAACATCCGAATATCACGCTGATTCATTTGAGCTCGTTCGGTTGCGGACTCGACGCGCTGACGATTGAGCAGGTCAAAGAAATTTTGGAGGCTCACGGGCGGATTTACACGATGATTAAACTCGACGAGGTCTCAAACTTGGGCGCGGCACGAATCCGACTGCGCTCACTGCTTGCCGCGTTGAAACGTCGCACGCCCGTCACATATACGCCGAAAAAATTTCCCGACCGCCCGCGCTTCACGGCGGAGTGCAAAGCTAAACACACAATCCTTGCGCCGCAAATGGCACCGATTCATTTCGAGCTGGTGCAAACCGTCCTGCAAAAGTACGGCTACAAAATTTTAATCCCCGACCTGCCCGACAAGGCGGCAATCGATTTGGGACTGCGTTACGTCAACAACGAAATGTGCTACCCCGCAATCGTCGTGACGGGACAAATGCTTGCCGCGCTGAAATCGGGCGACTGCGACCCCGACAACACGTCGATAATTTTGTTCCAGACGTGCGGCGGCTGTCGTGCGACGAATTATATCAGCGTCATGCGGCGCGCGCTAAAGTTCGCGGGCTTCGGGCAAGTTCCCGTCTTCGCGTGCTGGGGACTGCCCGACGAAACCGACGCCTTCGAGTTGAGCCGCGATTGTCTTATGGACGCGATTAAAGCTTCCGTTTACGGCGACTTGCTCCAAAATGTTTTGAACCGTATGCGCCCGTATGAACTCAATCGCGGCGAGACCGACAAACTTTTTGCGGAGTGGATGGCGCGTGCGAAGGCTGACCTTGTCGACGGAAATTATTTGAGCTATCGCCGCAACGTCCGCGAGCTTGTCCGCCAATTCGACGCGATACCGATTGACGAAACGTTGCGCAAACCGCGCGTCGGCATTGTCGGAGAAATTTTGGTTAAGTATCACCCGACGGCGAACAACTTTATCGAACGCGTTCTTGCCGACGAGGGCGCGGAAATCATAATGCCCGACTTCGTCGACTTCTTTTTGTATGTCGCTTACGACGCGATTGTCAAGCGCGAGCTTTTGGGCGGCACGCGTCGCGATAAGCTGTTCGCGGAGCTGTTCATTCAGCTGATTGAATTTTTCCGCCGCCCGATGCGAAACGCGCTCAAAGACTCCAAACATTTCCGCGCGCCGCACACGATTAAAGACACCGCGAAGTTTGCGAGCCGCTTTTTGAGTACGGGAAATTTAAATGGCGAGGGGTGGCTTATCTGCGGCGAAATGGTCGCGCTGTTCAATGAAAATGTCACAAATGTCGTTGGATTAAGTCCGTTTGCTTGTCTCCCCAATCAAATAATTCTAAAAGGCGTCCTTCACGCCCTGCGCAAGAATTTCGACAACGTGAATGTCGTAGCGATTGACTGCGACGCGGGCTCAAGCGAGGCGAACCAGCTTAACCGTATCAAGCTCATGATGAGTGTCGCGCGGAAAATTTTATCCGCAAGGAGGAAATAATATGTTGAACACGCAAGCAGTCCCGGATAAAGAATTTTTGTCTGCCGAAGCCGACGACAATCAACAGGTGACTTTCACGGGCTTGGAATGGAAATTTTTTGTCTTGGAGCTCAAAGACATGATTGCTGCGGGCGAATTCGACGTTGCCAAAGCCATGCACAACGCACGTTTCTACGCGGAAATTGAGCGGAGAACGCAACGAATCAAAGCCGGTCATTGGACGGAGCACGAGCTTATCGAGGTTGACGACGATGAATAAACGTTGGGACGACGACGCATGGGAAGATTATGTTGCGTGGCAATTTGAAAACAAGAAGACGCTCAAGCGAATCAACACGCTCATAAAGGACATTGAACGTAACGGCGCAATGACGGGTATCGGTAAGCCCGAACGTTTGAAATACGAAGGCGGTTACAGTCGTCGCATTGACGATACAAACCGATTGATTTATGACATTGACGATCAAGGTTATTTGTACATTAAATCTTGCAAAGGTCATTATAAATGAGTTTTCACCGCCCGTTGAAGTTGCGCGTCGGGCGTCGTCATTGACGGCACGCTTGCCAAAAATTTTTTCGCCGTATCAGCCGCGCTCGGTGCAAAGAACGTCGCCAACGTGAATTCGACCGCCGACTTGAGCGGCTCGGATAAGTCTTTGACGCTCGTCCGCAAAATTTTTTCCGCCTCGTAAGTGTTCATGCAAATCGCCTCCGCAAAATTGACTTTGCTCGCAGAAACGATTAGAATCAACTAAAAGCTTCGACCTGCGTTTCCGCGTGCTACTTTGTTTGACAAAACTAATTTAGCACAAACGGCGGCGCGGGTCAATTTTATTGTTGCGCGAAAACTTTCACCCGCAAGGAGGCGATAACATGTCCGAAATGCAAACGCTCAATCAAGAAAACCTCGACATAAGCAAGCCGATAAATTTTACGCCGCGTGAGTTGGAGCTGTTTGAATCGGAACTGCGCAAGCAATTTGAGTCGGGCAACGGCGATTTCACTGCGGCGGAGTGGGCGGCTTTAGCGCAAGACATTCAAGCGAATTAATTCCGTTGCAATTTTGGCTGAAAAATTTATGACGCGGAGTCTTTCGCAAAGAAATTTTTTATAGTACAATGACGCCGAGCTTTTAACCCGAAAAAATTTTTATGGAGGCATGGAATGTGTTTGAACTTGATGACAATACTCTTGACCAGTTCGCGAAGATCAAGGTTATCGGCGTGGGCGGCGGCGGCAACAACGCAGTCAACCGCATGATCTCGCTCGGATTGGAAGGCGTGGAGTTTATCGCCATTAACACCGACGCGCAGGCACTTTTGACGGCGTTGGCTCCCAAGCGCATGCAAATCGGCGAAAAACTCACTCGCGGACTCGGCGCAGGTGCTCGACCCGAAATTGGGCAGAAAGCGGCAATGGAAAGTCGCGACGACATCATCAACGCCCTGCGCGGCTCGGATATGGTTTTCATAACGGCGGGCATGGGCGGCGGCACCGGCACGGGTGCGGCTCCCGTCGTGGCGGAATGTGCCCGCGAAGTCAACGCGCTGACTGTTGCCGTCGTCACGCGCCCCTTTGCCTTTGAAGGTCCCAAGCGCAAAAAAAATGCCGACATGGGCATTGAAAAACTAAAGCGCAACGTCGACGCGATTATCACAATCCCTAACGACAGATTGTTGCAAGTCGTCGACAAGAAAACCCCGATGACTAAGGCGTTCGTTATTGCCGATGATATTTTGCGTCAAGGCGTCAAAGGCATTTCGGACTTAATCGCGGTGCCCGGCGTCATTAATCTGGACTTCGCGGACGTGCAGTCGATTATGAGCAATGCCGGTGCCGCGCTTATGGGCGTGGGCGAGGCTTCGGGCGAAAACGCAGCCGTCGAGGCAGTCAAGAAAGCCATTGCCTCCCCGTTGCTTGAAACCAGCGTCGACAGCGCACGCGGCATTTTGCTCAACTTCATGGGCGCGCAAGATTCGCTGTCGATGATGCAAGTCAACGAGGCGTCAACCACCGTGCAAGAGGCCGCGCATCCCGATGCCGAAATCATTTGGGGCGTCAGCGTCGACGATTCGCTGGGCGATACCATCGTCGTCACGATTATCGCCACGCGTTTCGGCGAGGAAGAAGCCGCGCCCGTCGAAAAAGAAATCCCTCCGACTAAATTTTATCCCCCGCCGTCGAATCAAAACGTTCAGCAAGCGCAACGTCAGCAGCCCCAACAGCCGCAACAACCGTCGAATCAAGAGCCGCCGCCTTACAACAGAACTGCGCAGCCGCAACAGCCGGAACCGCCCAAGTCAACGAATCCTTTCGCGCAGATTATCCCCGACTTCATGAGCAATCGCCGCAACAGACGCTAATCGACGGAGGGTTGAAACGTGTTCGAGAATAATTTTGATAACAGATTCGTAAAAGTCAAAGTCGTCGGCGTCAACACCGCCGGCGCGGGAAATTTATCGGGCGGGCTCACCGCCCTTAATTTTATGCTTGAACAGAACTTGCCCGGCGTGAATTGCTTGGCGGTCGACAGGCACGACGCCGCAAATCTTGACGGGTGCAACGCCGCTCACAAGCTCCGACTGCTTACCGGCGACGACGAAAAATTTTTGACGGACAAACTGCAGGGCGCGGATTTGCTGTTCGTTGTCGCCGACGAGGTTTGGGAAAACATCAAAGCCGTCGCGCTTGCCGCACATTGCGCAAAAAAAATAGGCGCGCCCGTGATTTTCATCGCCGGCGGCAATTTCGAGGACGCCGAGGACGAAATCATCTTTGACGCGCTGATTAAGTTGCCGAGTAAAAATTTCGGCGCGGACGCTTGCAAAGTCGTCAAGAATTGCGTCGAGACTATGATATTGCCGGGTCAGCCGAAAATCGACGTGAAGGACATCGCCGAGGTCGTCAAACATTCTGCCGCGATTTTAAGCTACGGCGAACGCGACGGGAAAAATGCCGTCGTCAAAGCCGCCAAGGCCGCCCTTGAACACGCCGAGAGTTCCGACGAAAACTTCAAGACCGCCGAAAAAATTCTTGTCAACGTCACTGCCTCCAAGGGCAATATGTCACTGGAAGAAGCCGAGAAACTTTCGCGCCTGTTCAAGCGTCGCGCGCCCAAGGCTGAAGTTTTGTTCGGCTTTTCAATCGACGATTGGCTTGTCGACAAGGTTAAGATTCTGTTGCTTGCGTCAGGTAAATTTAGTTAAGGGACAAGGGACTAGAGTTTTTAGCCGAAGCGAATTACTTCCGGAATTTCTTGCGGCGTGTCAACGATAACCTGTGCGCCGCTTTCAACCAGTTCACTGCGCGGACGAAAGCCCCACGTCACGCCGACGGCAAGAAAGCCCGCGTTCAGTGCCGTTTGAATATCAACCGCCGTGTCTCCGAAATACGCAACATCCTCCGCCGCGACGGCGATTTTTTTTGCAATGGCAAGGGCGCGCGTCGGATCGGGCTTGCGAGGCTGTCCGGGTTCGTCGCCGCTCACCGCGCTGAATTTTATCGGCGCAAGAACTTTTTCCGCAATGTCGACCGCCGCGAAGTGTTGCTTGTTCGTGCAGATGCCGAGCGGAATTTTTTTTGCCTCCAACGCCGCCAAGAACGTCATGATACCCGCGTAGGGCTTGACTTTGTTCGTGCAGTTGCGGGCGTAGCAGTCGTTGTAGTAAGCCAACGCCGTGTCGACGAAATCGGCTTTGTCGGCGGGCAGAGCGCGAATCATCAGCTTGCGCGCGCCGTTGCCGACGAATTGTCGAACTTCGTCGAGCGTCCTCAGCGGGAAGCCGTAATGCGCGAGCATTTCATTAACGCTGTCGTGCAAATCTTCGAGCGTGTCGGTCAGCGTGCCGTCCATGTCAAAGATTGCGGCTTTGTAAGTTTTCATTCAATCGCCTCCATTTCGTCGAGCCGTCGCAAAAATTTTTCGAGCCGCGCAAGCTCGGCGGCGTTGCCAACTTCACGTCCCGAATAGAAAAATTTTATCGTCGGAAAACTTTCAGCCCGCGCAGATTTTAAATTCGTGCGGCGAATCAGTTCGTTGACGGTGCCCGCGTTCCCGTCGAGGATTTTCACGTGCGCCGGCAAAATTTTTCGCAACGTGTCCTTGAAGTAATTGAAGTGCGTGCAACCCAACACCAGCGACGAAAATTTTTCCCAAGCGTAGGGCGACAGCTCC
>JADEZP010000114.1 GCA_015206805.1 Quinella sp. 1Q7
GCAAGAACAAGTCCGCAAGCACAATCATCGTTATCACGCGGAAAATTTGTTCGACGATTTGACTGACCGCCGTCGGAGTCATGCGCTGCCAACCCTGCAAATATCCCCGCGACGACGCCAAAAACGTCACAAAGAAAATTGTCGGCGCAAGGGCAACTACCGACATGTACGCGCGAGGGTCGCGAATAAATTGCCACTCAATCAGCCAGCTTGCCGAAAAATACGTCAGCACCGAAAAAAATATTCCCGTGAACAGCATAAGCACCAGCGATATATGGAAGACGCGCCGCGCCCCGTAAATGTCTTTCAGGGCGACGCGCTCCGCCGTGATGATTGAAATTGCCACGGGCACGCCCGCTTGCGACACCGTCAGCGCGAAAAAATATATCGGGAACGCCATTTGATACAGCCCGATACCTTCGCCGCCGAGGATTCGCGATACGAATATCCAATTCAAGGAGCCGATGACCTTGACGACGAAACTTGCCACCGTCAAGATGAACGTGCCCTTCAGAAATTTTTCGCTCGATTTAGTTTCTGCCACTATATTTAACACCGCCTTGGTTGGTGCCGATTTGCAAGTAAGTATTTTGTCCCGAATTGCCTTTTTCGCCGCCGTGTGGCATAATCCTTTAAACAATTAGGAATGAGGAATTAGGAATGAGGAATTGAGAGGCGAGTTGCGTGAAACATTTTTTCTCCGAGATAGACGAAGTGACTTTGACTTTCAGCGACATTCACATAAACCGTTACGGCATGGAATATATCCGAATTTATTTCGAGCGACCCAACGAAAACGGCTTTGACTTTTTGGAGTCGACGTTGCCTATGTTGAACGTTAAAGCGTCGTCCGGCTTCACAGATGCGGAATTGAGCGAGCTGTTGAATTACGCCCGAATCAATGCGTTTTTAATTTGGGAAATTGCCCGCGAGGACGGTAACAAAATTGCCGTCCGCGCATATTGTCGTTTCGCACACGGACAACGTCGCGCACGCCACAATCACCGACGGAAAAATTTTTTATCGGCACGGAGAGACGATTGAATTTTGATTTGACTTTTGGAGGTCGGGCGCGTGAATATCAACCTTGTGGAATTTAATACGGACATTGGCAAGACGAAGCCTGAAAACATGGTTCACGCCGAAAGTGCCTGCCCGTTTTGCGACGTGGAACATTTAACGAACATAATCGAAGTCGACGGCGATATCATCTTCCTGCGCAACAAATACAACGTCATCACGGGTGCCGACCAATTCGTCTTGATTGAGGGACGCGAATGCAAAACCGACATGCCCGCCTACCCGAAAGAAAAAATGCGGCGCGTCATTCGTATGGGCGTGCGGCAGTGGCAAAATCTTTTGGCGTCGGGCAAGTACGCTGAAGTGCTGTTCTTCAAAAATTACGGGCTCATGAGCGGCGGCACGCTCCGTCACCCGCACATGCAACTTGTCGGCTTCCCAAGCTTGAAGTCCGAATTGCTTTTCGACGAGGCGGAACTGCGCGGCATTGTGATTGCCGAGCGTGACGGCGTGGAGTTCAACATATCCGACTGCCCGCGCGTCGGATTCGGCGAGCTGAATGTTGTCGTCGAACGCGGCGGCAGTCTTGATGCATTGGCGGATTTTTTGCAGGTCGGCGTCCACTACGTAATGAATTTTTTCAACAAGAACTGCACGAGCTACAACATATTTTTCTATCGCCGCGCCGAAAAAATTTTCGCAAAGGTCATGCCGCGCTACGCAACGAGTCCGTATTTCGTCGGCTACAACATCCATTTCCTGCCGAACAATATCGCACGCATTGCCAAGGAAATTCGGGCGCATTACTTCGACGGCAACTGAACTCAAAAAAATCAGCCCCTGCTCACGTGAACAGGGGCTTTAAATTTCGGTTGCAATTTTTCAGAATGCACGCGTTATCATTTCGCGATAGCGGCGCAAATCGTTTTCGTCGTTGCCGTCCATGAACGCTTTGATATACTTGAGCAAGTCGCTTTTGGATTCGGGCAGTCTGCATTGAACGTGGAAAAGATTCGAGGCGTGTTCGTTCATGAAGATTGTGTCGTTGGTCAAGCAGCGCACAAATTCGTAAATCTCCAGCAGTTTTTCCATTTCGGTTGATTCAACGTATGCGCCCTTAAGCGTCGCCCGATAAAGCGGAGTGCCCAGCACCAACGTCAGCATGGACGTGTTAATCATTGTCGGGTGAAGTCCGTCGTAAAGTTCGGCTGTCCGCCGAGCGTTGGCAAGACCGTATTCGTGCCCGCCCGCGCCGTTCAAAAAATTCACGATGTAAGGCAGTCCCGACGCGTCGATTTTCTCCAAAACCTCACGCGCCTGCGCGGCAGTGTAGCCTTTGTTTATCCGCTTCAAAACAACGTCGTCGCCCGATTCAACGCCGATATACGGATTGGAGTAGCCGACAGCCGCCATATTCTTGAGCTGATCTTCCGTCTTGTCGTAGAAATTGTCAATTCGCGCATAACCGCCGATACTCTCAACCGACGGAACGTATTTATGCAAAAGCTCCGCCGTCTTCATAAGCACATCATAATCCGCCGCGAATCCGTCAGCACCCTGAAGGAAAATTCTTTTGGGCGCGCCGAAATATTTGCTCATCTCTTTGATGTCGCTTTCGATTTCCGCAATGGAAGACTTCTTGAACTTCGTGTCCTTGAAGTATGTGCAGAACAGACAGCGATTGTGAGAACAGCCCTGCGTCGTCTGCAAGTAACCGTCAGCCGTTTCGTATGGCGGTCGATTTATTCCGCTCGAAAAGTGCATTTGGACAGTCCTACCGATTTACAAAGTGCCGACTCTTGAAACGCGCTTATACAAAGTCTCGTCGACTGTTTCAATCGCTCTCGCAAGTGTGTTGAGCATCCGCGACTTATCGGTATTCAACATGCCTTCGACGCCCACGGAGTCCAGCGGGTGAATCGCCCAAAAGTATGTGTTCGGGAGTTCCAAGCCGTTCAAGAAAGTGTATTCCTCTTGCAGAATTTCGCGTTCGCCCGCAGGAGTGAAACTGCCCGCCTGAATTTCGTCGTCAAGTTTCGTTCCCGTGAAAGCCGACATCGTGTTGACGAGGATTTTTGTCGGCTTAATCGCGTTCTCCAAGGCGGCAGTGACTGCGGCGACTTCCAAGCCGTGACCTTTGCCGCCGGTGCCCAGCATCAGCAAATCGCAATGATTAATGCCGACGGAGTTCAATCGCAAGCATTGTTCTTTCGTGTCGTCAGCCGAGTAGCCTTTGTTGAGTTTCGCAAGTACGTCGTTTGAGCCGCATTCCACGCCGATATACAAGTCGTTAATCCCGACATCCTTCAGGCAACGAAGGTCATCATCAGTCTTGCGAGCTATGTTGTCCGTCCGTGCGTACATTGAGACGACGCCGACATTCGGCAAATATTTTTTAATCAGCTCGACGCGTTTCACGAGACCTTTCGCCGAGATAACAAACGGGTCCGCGCCGACCAAGTAAACGCGTTTTATTTTTTTCGCGTAACCGCCGTAAACGCCAATAAAATTCGACAGATATTCTTCAACTTCGTTGAGCGACCACGCTCGAAACGGAACGCTGCGATACATGTTGCAGAAAATGCAACTGTTATGACTGCAACCTTCCGTAATCGGTATCAGAATCGTATTCGCCTCTACAGGCGGTCTGTAAATCACTCCGTTATACTCCAAGACAATAACCTCGTTTCTGCAATTCGATATTTCTAACATGTTAGATACATCAGCGCAAAAAAATTTTCAGCTCGTTACAATGTCGTTCCGATGTATTCGGATAATTTTTTTAGTGTCGCTTCGTTTCGGCGATAGTACGTCCACTTGCCGTGTCGTTCGGAAATCAGTAGGCCGCAACGTTGCAATATGTCCAAGTAATTTGAAATTGTTGACTGCGACGCGCCCGCCTTCTCTTGAATGCTGCTGACACATACGCCGCCTTTCAAGTCCAACGGATTGCCGAGACTGCCTCCTTGCGGCGGAAAATTTTTCTCCGGCTCACGTAGCCAGCCGAGAATATTTAATCTGGTTTCGTTCGACAACGCTTTGAATATCTCGATGTAATTCATTTTGCCTCCCGTGCAACTCTCAATGATTCATGTATTATAATATCACGATTTTTCGATTCGTCAACAAAAATATTCGGTCGCCGCAGTCAAAACAACGTGAACTGATTCGTCGCCTGCAAGCCGCAATTCTCCGTCGCCACGATTGAGCTGTCGCCGCGCTCAAAACAGCGTGAACTGATTCGTCGCCTGTAAGCCGTTCAAGCAGCCGTGATTTTTCAGCGCGGTAATCGTCGTTCTGGTAAGCCCTGCGCGGGTTTTCAGGTCGTCGACGGAAAAAAATTCTCCGTCAGCACGCGCCGCAACGATTGAATTTGCTTGAGCCTCACTCACGCCGTCAATCGAACTCAACGACATTAGCAAGCCGTTGCCGCGAATGATGAAGTCTTCCGCCGCCGACTCGTAAAGATTCGCACGCTCGAAGGTGTAGCCGCGCAGAAAGTATTCGCAGACAACTTGATAATCCGCCAAAAGATTGTTGCCCTTGTCGTCAAGTTTGCGCTCGTCCGCCAAATCCTCCAGCTCGTCAAGTTTGTTCTTGATGTAACGCGCACCCTTGATGACCTCGTTGGCGTCGAACTCCTCCGTGCGCTTGCTGAAGTACGCCGCGTAATAAGCCAGCGGATAATGAACTTTGCAATAGGCGATTCGATACGCCATCATGACGTAAGCCGTGGCGTGCGCGCGCGGGAACAGGTACTTAATCTTTTGGCAACTGTCAATGTACCAGTCGGGCACGTCGTGCGCCTTGAGGTCGGCAACGTCGTCGGGCTTAATGCCGCGTCCCTTGCGAACAGCCTCCATCGTCTTGAAGGACTGGAGCGCGTCAACGCCGTGGTGAATCAGATACATCATAATATCATCGCGGGCGGATATGGCGTTCTTCAAGTTGCACGTTCCCGCGCGAATCAAATCCTGCGCATTGCCGAGCCAAACGTCCGTGCCGTGCGAAAAGCCCGAAATTCGCACAAGGTCGCTGAAGCAATCGGGATGCGTATCGTCAATCATTTGCCGCGTAAAGCTTGTGCGGAACTCCGGCAAACCGAACGTCCCGGACTTCGTGCCGAGTTGTCCCGGCGTCAAGCCGAGCGCGTCCGTCGAATTGAACAGACTTAGCGTCGGCTTATCGTCGAGCGGAATTGTCTTCGGGTCGCGGTGAGTCAAGTTCTCCAACATGCGAATCATCGTCGGATCGACGTGACCGAGAATGTCGAGCTTAACGAGCCGTTCGCTGATTGAGTGGTAGTCGAAATGCGTCGTCGTAGTGTCGGCGTCCTTATTGTCGGCGGGATATTGAATCGGCGTGAAATAGTGCACGTCCATATCGCGCGGCACGACCATTATGCCTGCGGGATGTTGCCCCGAAGTTTTTTTGACGCCCTGACAGCCCGCCGCGATTTTGGCGATAAACGAGCCGTGCTTATGTTTGCCGCGCTCCTCGAAATATTTTTTGACGAGCCCGAACGAAGTCTTTTCAGCGACCGTCGTAATCGTTCCCGCGCGGTAGACGTTGTGCTTGCCGAACAAAATTTCCGTGTACTTGTGCGCCGTCGATTGATATTCGCCCGAAAAGTTCAAGTCGATGTCGGGGACCTTGTCGCCGTCGAAGCCGAGGAACACTGCAAACGGAATGTCGTGCCCGTCCTTAATCAGCGGATAGCCGCAAACGGGACAATCCATGCGCTCAAGGTCGTAGCCGCAACCGACTTCGCCGTGCGTGAAAAATTTGCTGTATTGGCACTTCGGGCAACGGTAATGCGGCGGCAGGGGATTGACCTCCGTAATGCCCGTGAGCGTCGCGACGAATGACGAGCCGACACTTCCGCGCGAGCCGACAAGATAGCCGTCGTCGTTGGATTTTTTGACGAGCCGCCGCGCAATCATATACAGCCCCGCGAAGCCGTGACCGATTATCGGCTTGAGTTCCTGTTCAAGTCGCGCCTCGACAATCGCGGGTAAATTTTCGCCGTAAAGCCGTCGCGCCTTCGAGTAGGAAATTTCGCGAATCTCCTCCTCCGCGCCGGGCACTTGCGGACTGTACGTGCCGTCGGGTATCGGCTTGAGCAGCTCGACAGACTCCGCAATTTTGTTCGGATTTGTAACAATCGCCTCGTAAGCCGTCGCCCTGTCGAGATAATCAAACTCCGCGAACATTTCATCGGTCGTGCGCAGATAAAGCGGCGGCTGATTTTCCGCGTCGGCGAAACTGCCCATGAGCACTGCGCGGCAAATTGCGTCGTTCGGCTCCATGAAATGCGCGTCGGTTGTGGCGACGAGCGGCTTGCCGAGTTTTTTTGCAAGGGCGGCGACTTTCCGATTGATGTCGCGCAAATCTTCGTCGCCCGTCACGTTCGGGAAGTCTTCACTGCGCACAAGGAAAGCGTTGTTTTGAATCGGCTGAATCTCCAGATAATCGTAGAAGTTGGCAATTTCCTCAAGTTCGGCGTCGGATTTGCCCGCGACAATCGCGCGAATCAGCTCACCCGCCTCACACGCCGACCCGATAATCAAACCGTCGCGCAGTTCGCTCAAAAGTTCCTTGGGAATTCGCGGGCGGTAGTACATGAACCGAATCTGACTGATTGAAACGAGCTTGTACAGGTTGCCGAGCCCGACTTTATTGCGCGCCAAAATAATGACGTGATTGGCGTGCTTTTGCTTGAAGTCGTCGCCGACAAGGTAGCCCTCCATGCCGTAAATAATTTTAATCGGCTTGCCCGACTTGGCAAGTTTTGCGGCAGTCTGCGCGGCGGCTGGGAAGGCTTGAATCACGCCGTGATCGGTAATGGCGACGGCACTCCAGCCCCAATCGGCGGCGGTCCTGATAAGTTTGTCGACGGGAATGACGGCGTCCATTGCGCTCATCTTCGTGTGAACGTGCAATTCGACGCGCTTGACCTCGGCGGTATCTTGACGGGCGGCGTCGGCAGTTTCGACGGTCTCAAGCGCATTGATGAACAAAACATTTTCCTTGGCGTAGTCGTCGTAGCGCGTCGTGGCGGCGATTTTAACGAGCATTCCCGATTTGAGCCCGTCCGCAAAAGTTTGCGCGTCGGATTTTTTGTCGCCCTTGAAAAATTTTTTGCAGGCAATGCCGTCGGTGTCGTCCGTCACGCAAAAGCTGACGATGCTTGAGCCGCTTTTGGTCTCGCGCAATTTGACGCCGTTCATGTCGCCCGCGCCGATTTCGCCGACAATGACGACCTCGCCGCTGTCGGGAGTAATGCTTTCGATTTTGACGACGGGTCCCGAAATTTTTTTGCCGTTAGTTTTTTTGGCGGGCTTAGGCGTGTCGGCCGCGGGCGGCGCGGAATTTTTCGGCGCGGAAGATTTTTTACGGGCGGAAGATTTTTTTTCGGGCGGAAGTTCTTCGCCGCAAGTGACCTCGCAAGAAATTTCGACCGTCGCGTTGAATTGGTTGTGCAGATAATTTTCGGCGTCGCGCAAAGTTTGTTCGTCGAAATTTTTGGCGGCGCGAATTTTTATTTGCCACAGATTAATTTCGGGCTCAACAATGACTTCGCGCAACGTGCACCCGCCGAAATTCAGCGGCGTATTGTCGAACAGTCGGTTGAAAATTTTTTCGTCGTCAATCTTGAGTCTGTATTTGCTCACGGCGTCACCTCCGATAAAAAAATCCGAGAGCAGACCGTTCGCCGCCCTCGGTCGATGTTCGATTGTAAAAGCTTCAGCTGTAAGGAGCTATCATCATGTTGTAAGAACGTGTGTTCACATCAAAAAAGTGATATAGTAGGTACATTATGAGACAGAAATACGAAACAGATTTAACCAATGAGCAATGGGAAGTTATCGCGCCCTTATTCTCCAATATGCGTAAGTACAAA
>JADEZP010000115.1 GCA_015206805.1 Quinella sp. 1Q7
TGCGGCTGTATTCGTCGACCAAATTCATATCGCCCGCGCCGAGACCTTGACCGATTCTGAACAGCGCGAACGCTCCGAACATTGCCGCCGCCATTGAGCCGAGCCCGACGAGACTGTCCATATTCGGCGCGCCCGCCAGCAACGTTCGGAAGCCGTTAACGTAATATTTGCGATTCAGATACATTATCGGCAGTATCAGCAGGAATTGCGCGAACGCGAACGTTACGGCGTTTGCCCGCCCGTCGAACAGCTCCGCGACGATTTTCGGCACGGGCAGCGGCAACATGTTGTGCATTGCAATGTAAACCGTCGGCAGCAAAAAAATTATCGACCACGTGAGCCGCGTGCGCATTTCGGAAATTTCGCGGTCGATTGTTCGTTCGGGCGTGACGGCGGAATTTTTCTGCGCGGCGGAAGAATTTTTCGGGCACGCGCCGTAACCTGCCGCAGTCACCGCGCCGACGATGTCCGCCACGGAAATTTTTGCGGCGTCGAATTTGACTTGCATGGAATTCGTCAGCAGGTTGACGCTTACGTTGTCCGCGCCGACGAGTTTGCCGACCGCCTGCTCAACACGCGCCGAACATGCCGAACAGCTCATGCCCGTAACGTCAAAAGTTTCTTTCGTCACAAAGTCATCATCTCCAAAAAAAATCACGACCGTAAAAATTTTACAGCCGTGAGAAAATTTTTCAAGTGCCGAATCACATTTCAATCAGCGGAGTTTTCTTGCCGTAAAGGAGCATGTCGAACGGGTCGTAATAGAAAACGTGCCCGCCGCCGAATCTGTTGACGGCATCGATAAAATTTTTTGCGCCCTTGTCGACACCGAACTTTACGTACCACGCCGAATCAACGTCGGATTTGAACGGCACGAAGCAAACTTTTTTGCCGTAAGGCAGGGCGTCGAATTCGCGCAGAATATTTTCGTCCTCGGCGAACATCATCACGAACAGATTGTACCAATTAATGCGTGTTTTACGTGCGTTCCATGTTGAAATGGCGTCGTCCGCCCGCCTGTAATGCATCATGTTCAGCGAAATATTTCCGAGCGACAAAATCGGATAACCGTCGGGATTTTCAACGGTAGGTTCGCTTAATTTTTCGAAGTGCGGCGAATATTCAAGGCAGATACGCGGCGCACGCAGGAAACGAACAAAATCTTGTTCTGAAAAGAACATATTGATTATCGGCGTTCGGAAGGGCAAGCCCAGCGTGTGGCTGATAAATCCGCCGAAACAATTCATCGCGAAAATCGACAGTTGCGAACGTTGCAGTTTACGGTACTTGTCGAGCGTGAAGCCGGGTATGCAGACGATCCAATCGCCCAAAAGTTTTTCGACGGGCAACTTGAATTCGGCGGCAGTCTGCGTGACTTTGCTCATACCGATTTGCCGTGAGCCGACGACAAGTAAAACGTCATAACCCCCCCTTTTACGCGTCCGACTTCGGCGAGCGGAATGAACGGAATTTTTTTGCCGTCCGTGGCGAGCTGAATCGGTGCCGACGCCGTCACGCCGACGAATTCAATGCCGCCGTGTTGTCGCGCCAAAATGTTCAGCGCGCCGTTAAAAAATTTGTCGTCGTTGGCGACAACCCACAGCAAAATTTTCAGCATGTCAAATCCGCTCCACGGCAAGGAAAATTTTTTCGCCGTTGATGTCCCAATCGCGGGCGTTATCATGCGGCGCGAAGATAATTTCGTCGGCAAGCGTGACGGTCTTAATTTCGGACGCGTTGCCCGTCATAATGGCGGCAAGTTTGTCGTTGCCGTCGGCGAAAATTTTTATGCGGTCGGTGACTTCGAAGTCGCTTTCGCGGCGCATGACCTGCAACTTGCTGATAATTTCGCGGACAAAGCCCTCCTCAATCAGCGCGGGCGTGAGCGTCGTCGACAGCGCAATCGAAACGTCTCCGTCACTTTGACAGTTGAAGCCGTCAGTCTGCGTGATTGTAATTTCGATGTCCTCCGCCGTCAACGTGATGTCGCCGAGTTTAAGTTCGCCCGTCGCGTCGAGTTCGGATTTTGCGGCGTGACCGTCGAGCTTTTCGAGCGCGGCTTTGACTTCGCCCATGCGCTTGCCGACTTTTTTGCCGAGCACGCGGAAATTCGGCTTGAAGTTGTAGCGGATAAATTCGCCCATATCGTCGCGGAATTCGACGCGCTTAACGTTGAGTTCGTCGGCGACAATCTCCACGAAAAATTCCGGAAGCGTCCGTTCAGCCTTGACGAACATTGCGGCGACGGGCTGACGATTTTTGATGTTGGCGGCATTGCGGGCGGCACGACCTGCCACGACGATTTTCAAGACCAGCTCCATGTTGCGTTCAAGTTCGGCGTCGATAAAGTTTTCGTCGGCTTGCGGATAATCGCACAGGTGAACACTTTCGGGCGCAGTCGCGTCGATTGAGCAAACGAGGTTGCGATAAATATTTTCCGTGATGAACGGCACCATAGGAGCGGCGGCTTTGGCAAGCGTGACCAGCGCGGTGTACAGCGTCATGTAAGCGTTGATTTTATCCTGCGCCATACCCTTTGCCCAGAAGCGGGTGCGACTGCGGCGGACATACCAGTTGCTAAGTTCGTCGACAAAATCCTGCAACGCCCGCGCAGATTCGGGCACCTTGTAATTCGTCAGCGCGTCGTCGACAGTCTTAACCATCGTGTTCAGCCGCGAAAGCAGCCACTTATCCATGACGGCAAGCTTGTCGTAATCGAGCGTGTATTTCGTGGCGTCGAAGTCGTCAATGTTGGCATACAGCACGAAGAACGCGTAAGTGTTCCACAGCGTGCCGAGGAATTTGCGTTGCCCTTCGACGACGGCATCATCATGGAAGCGATTCGGGAGCCACGGCGCGGAGTTTTCGTAAAAATACCAGCGAATTGCGTCGGCACCGTGCTTGGCAAGCGTCTCCATCGGCGCGACGGCGTTGCCCTTAGACTTGGACATTTTCTGCCCGTTTTTGTCGAGCACCAATCCGAGCACGATACAGTTCTTAAAGGCGGTGTCGTCGAAAATCAGCGTGGAAATCGCCATCAACGAATAAAACCAGCCGCGAGTTTGATCGACAGCCTCACTGATGAAGTCGGCGGGAAAGTGTTCGTGGAAAAATTCTTTGTTCTCGAACGGGTAATGAAACTGCGCAAACGGCATTGCGCCCGAATCAAACCAGCAGTCAATGACTTCGGGCACGCGGTGCATTTCGCCGCCGCATTTCGGGCAAGGGAACGTCACGGCGTCGATATACGGGCGGTGCAGTTCAATGTCGTCGGGACAATTCGGCGACAACTGCTTGAGCTCCGCGATTGAGCCGATTGAATGTTGGTGACCGCATGAACACTCCCAGATATTGAGCGGCGTGCCCCAATAGCGGTTGCGGCTGATACCCCAATCCTGCACGTGCTCCAGCCAATCGCCGAAACGTCCCTTGCCAATCGTCGGCGGAATCCAGTTGACCTTCGCGTTATTCTTGAGCAGGTCGTCCTTGACAGCCGTCATCTTGATAAACCACGATTCGCGGGCGTAGTAAATCAGCGGCGTATCGCATCGCCAGCAGTGCGGATAACTGTGCTCGAACGGCGGGGCTTTGAACAGTTTGCCGGATTTTTTCAGGTCGGCAAGGATAAGCGGGTCGGCGTCCTTAACGAACGTTCCCGCCCAGTAAGTTTCGGCAGTCATGTTGCCCTTGCCGTCGACGAATTGCACGAACGGAATATCGTACTTGCGGCAGACGCGGTTATCGTCTTCGCCGAAGGCGGGCGCGCAATGGACAATGCCCGTGCCGTCCTCCGTCGTGACGTAATCGTCGCAGGTGACGTAGTGAGCGGCTTTGCCCGAACGTTTGACAATTTCGTCGGCGAACGGATACAGCGGCTCGTAACGACGATATTCAAGCTCCGCGCCCTTATACGTCGCCAAAATTTTGCGTTCGCCGTCCACGCCGTCAAAGACCTTGTCGACGAGAGCTTGCGCCAAAATGTAAACGGTATCTCCGACTTGAATCTTGACGTAGTCGACTTTCGGATTGACGCATAAGCACAGGTTCGACGGCAACGTCCAAGGCGTCGTCGTCCACGCAAGGAAGTAAGCGTCTTCGTCGGCGACTTTGAACTTGACGACAGCCGAACGCTCCTTAACGTCTTTGTAGCCCAGCGCGACTTCGTGACTGGAAAGCGGCGTTCCGCAGCGCGGGCAATACGGCACGACTTTGTGACCTTTGTACAGCAAGCCGCGATCCCAAATTTGCTTGAGTGCCCACCACTCCGACTCGATATAATAATTTTCGTAGGTGATGTAGGGATTTTCCATGTCCGCCCAAAATCCGACGACGCCGCTGAATTCTTCCCACATGGTTTTGTACTTCCAAACGGATTCGCGGCACTTCTTAATGAATGGTTCGATACCGTAAGCCTCAATCTGCTCCTTGCCGTTGATGCCGATAAGTTTTTCGACTTCAAGCTCGACGGGCAAACCGTGCGTGTCCCAGCCGGCTTTGCGCAGAACTTTTTGCCCCTTCATGGAGTGATAGCGCGGGAACAAATCCTTTATGACGCGCGTAAGGACGTGCCCGATGTGCGGCTGACCGTTAGCCGTCGGCGGACCGTCGTAAAACGAATATTCCTCGCAACCGTCGCGATTGTCGACCGCCTTACGCGCAATGTCGTGTTCCGCCCAAAACGTCTCGACTTCCTTCTCGCGGCTCGCGAAATTCAAATTGGTTTCAACCTTGCGATATAACAAAATATTTTCCTCCTCGTGATGTCAATGCGGCAATTCTAATTCAATCGCGCAACTTTATCAAGCCGAATTGTCGCGCAAAAAAAATCGCCGCAAGGATTTTTCCCTGCGGCAGGTGACGCGGTGATTATTTCCAGTCGTCGGTATTGGGCGTATTCAATGCGTCGGTTTTCGTCAGCAAAAATTCTTTCGGGTCGCGCGTGCCGTCGGCAACTCTGTCGAGCGTGAAGACCGTGTAAGTCCCCGTCAACCGAACATAATCGTCGCAGAAATACACGGGGTTGCCCGCCTCGTCATAAAGCGGCGACGGTTCTCCGTTCGTCAGCCGAACCGTCCGAATATTTGCATTGCCCGTTATCGTCTTGGGAATCAGTTTCCTGCTTGAAACGGTCGCGGGGTTGTCGTAAAGATTAACGTCTTCCCATTTCGTGACGCGGACTTGCTTGCCGTTGACGAGTTTATACAGCGGAATTAAATCGCCCGTGTTCAGATAAAACGGCGACGGATCCATCGTCAGGTTGCTGTCGTAAAAAACGTAATTAAACTTAACGCCCGTCTCCGCCGTAAACGATCTGAACTTCGATTTGCTGCTCAAATTGAATCCGTTCGTGGATTTGGTCGCGTATCTGTTGTACGTGTCGAGCGCGTCGGTGCCCGTCGCCAAAACGCTGTAAACATTGCCATTGGAAGTGTTGACGCGGATTTTGTTGTCCGAAGGTTGGTCGGCGGTGAGTATGACGCCTTTCGAGCTGTATTTGACTTGCGAACCTTGCGTTGTGTCGAGATAGCGGAATTCGCTTGCGACGATAAAACCTTCAAAAGTGTAGCCGTTGCCGTTGATGACGACGGGGACATCGGGCATAAACAGCACGCCCTTAAAGTTCGCGTTGAGATTCAATATAACGGGTTGCGGCGGGGCATTTTCCGATTTAACTTTGTCGGGACCGTCGTAGTAGAAAAACAACGGGCGCAAATTGTCAGCCGTGTTGTCGACGTTTATGTTTATGACAATCTGTCGAACGGGCGTGTAGTAGTAGACGCTGGAGTAATGGTCAACGTCCGGCTCCGCCTCAATGCGCAAATACATCGGGTCATCATTTTTCCCCGAACGCATTTTGTAAGTCGTGTTCACGTTGAACAGCGCGTGAGTCCTGCTGTTCGTGTCGCTGTAGTACCATTTACGATACACGCTCAACCAGTCGTTGCGGCGGAAATCGATAAAGTACTGATTCACGGTTGAAAGATTCGTTCTGTTGGCGTCCGTAGCTGCCATGTTGATATACTCCGTGTAGTAGTGGAGAGTACTCTGGTATGTTTTGTCGATTGTGTCGAACGAATTGTGATTCAGCTTGCTGAAGCCGTATTTTTTCGTGGAAACGTCCCAGTCGGGGTCGTAGACGTTTTTGGCGATAAGGTAATGCATTTGCTCCCAAAGCGTGCGGTTATTGTGCGGCTTGACTTCCACCCACACGGCGTAAAGCGTGACGGTGTCGTTGTCGCCGAACAACTTCGCAAGCTCGGTTTTGGTCAACTGCGCGCCGTCAAGGTAAATGTCGATTGTGTCGCCTTCGGAAGGATTCGGATTGGTGCTCCAGCCCTTGAATTCCCTGTTGGCGTAAGTCGGCGTGCCTTTGTCGGAGGACAGCGGGTCGGAAGTGTCGCCGTCTTCCATTGCCGTCGGATTCGTCAAACTTTTTGAATCGGTCGTTGAGTTGTCGCCGAAGGAGCCGCCGTTTGAATCGAATATCAACGTCACGGGGTCGGGCGGCGGTGTCGGAGTCGGCGGCGTGGAACCGCCCGTTTCGTCGGAAACGCCGGTGTCGCCGGAATTTTTCGTAAGCATGGCAATGGCTGTGACGGGCGCGTTCATTGCGTCGAACCAGCCGGGCAGGAACAGATGCCTGACCCGTTCGTTGAGCGTGATGACGTAATAATAAGTTTCGCCGACCTTGTAAAGATTGGGCGTCATTGTGACTTCGGAATTGCCGCCGATACCCCAGTTGTCCGTCACGGAATAAGTATCGCCGTTTTTCACGGGCTCGGCTGAAGTGTCCGAAAGATTTTTCACGGCATAATTCGCCGCCTCCGAGTCGCCTGCAGTTGCCGTGCTGTAGGGCTCGTCGCCGCCGTAAAAATTGCCGACAAGCACAACATTATCGCCGTAGCTCGAAAAATTTTCCGCGTCGTTTGCAATCATGGCGTGAGCTCCGGCAATGGCAGAGGCATCCGCCGCATTTTGCAGCCGTGACACGTTCAGATAGTACCAGCCCAAATCAATTGCCACGCCCAAAAATAAAAACATCACAGGAATCAGCAACGCATACAACAGCATGACTTGTCCGCGCTGTCGAAAATTTTTTCGGAGGCTGTCGGAATGTTCGCCGATAAAATTTTTGTGGTGCATGATAAAAACCCGCCTTCTAAAGAACACCGAAAACTTTGCGCTCAAAAAATATCACCGTCAAAATTTTTTGTCAACGGCGCGGCAAATTAAAGTTGCGCAAAAAAAAATTGCCGCGAGGAATTGCTTCCTGCGGCGATTGTTACGTCGGTTTTATGTCAGGTTATCCATCTCGAACGAACCGTTGTAAAGAACATGTCGACGGAATTCTTCATGCTCTCTTATAATTCAAGCTTCAAGGTATCAATAAAAAAAGTTTTAACGAATCATTTACGGCTCAAGAGCATATTGTCTGCCGATTCTTTTGCGACTTTGTAATTTTCCGTGGTGAAGTCTGTCCTACCGAAGTTATCATATTCGCCGCATTTCCAAGGCTTCGTCGGGTTGTCCACGTCTTTAAACTGAATTTCTCCGTATTCGTCGGTGTAAAGCACAAGCTCGTTGCCTGTTGGCGTTTCCTCGCCGTTATCGATAATCGTTTCGTTCTCGACGGTTCTGTAGTATTTGGTTCCGCTGTTATCGCCTTTGGCGTAGAAATACTCAACCTTGTAGGCTTTGGTGTCGTCCATGTTCTTTTCGACGTTGCCTTTCAAAGTCTTGTATTGCACGGTGCCGTCCGCCTGTTCTTCCCTGGTGTACTCGTATTGCTTGCGTTTGTTGCCGTCGCGACTGAAATATCTGTAGCCGCCGTGAATAAAATCGTCTTTGT
>JADEZP010000116.1 GCA_015206805.1 Quinella sp. 1Q7
ATAACCCTTTGAGCGGAAATATTCGGCAAGTCGCTCTTCGCCGTATTGTCTTCTGCCATAGAGGTAATAAATTTTTTTTGCGGACGGCGTGCGATTTTTCAGTGCAAAACTTCTCACGCGTTCAATCATCTCGCGATATTCGGCGGTGAATTCACGTTCCGTTGTTTCGGTGCAATAAAAGGATTCGTCGGGCAGAATGATGTTTTCAAACTGCGTGGGCTTGTCGACAAGTCGCATAAGATTAATATCGATTCCCATGATTTTCAACAGTTCTATAAAATTTTCTTTGCCCGCCGCGCCTTTCCACCACGAAATGTAAACAACGGGCAAATCATGGAATCGTTGCTTGAAAGCGTCGCTCGTCAAAAACCACAGATACCGCAAGTTGTCGGTGAGACCGTGCCCCCAAACGGAATAGAACAATCCGGCATAAACGACACTTTCCGAGCTGTATTGTACGTCGCTGTGGGGGGGGTGTATGGTTTTCCTAAACCGTAGTGCAAGAAGCTGTTTTTGATATATTGCCCGTCGCCGTCAACAATACCACCCAAAGCACTGTTATCTTTGGTCGGAAGAATCGTTCCGTGCTTTACGGTCGTGAAGCCGGATGTTTTGTCGACGAAATAATTTTTGCCGAAAAGTTTTTGGGCATCGGAACTGTTGTAAAGGTAATTCAGATTTGTCATAAGCAAAAACTCCTTTATCGGGTACACTCAAGGTCGCGGCAACGGTGCAGTCAACGCCGCGTTCAAGGTTGCGACATGAGTTTTGCGTTCTCGACGGCTGTCAAGCTCGGTGAAAATTTTTTCAGCGCGTCTAACGTCGCGTCGAACGTGTCAAGCAAAACCAACTCCACGCGCCCGCCCAAAAGTCGTTTTGCCTGCTTGAAGACCAATCGATAATCGGGGCTCGACGCGACAAGTACGTAGCTCGACGCCAAATCAGAATGTGCCGCGCCGATTATCTCCGCAAGCGACGGACTCGACTCCGCACTGCCCGAAACTAAAATCGACGCGCCCGCGTCTTGAAGTTTCTGCGCCTCGACGGAATCTTTCGCGACGGCAAGTGCCGCGACGTTCATAATTGCTTCGTGCGCGGGCAGAACGTGGACTTCGCTCATGTTCGTGATTTTCACTTCAGACAGCGGTCCCCAGCCGAGTGCCTGCTCAAGCGTCTTGCCGACGTGGTCCGTGTGCAAATGAACATCAAGCCCGCCGCGCGCACGCTCAACAATCGAAAAGCTGCTGAAGTCGCGCATTTGCCGTTCAAGCTCCGACGAACTTGCCTTGGAGTTTTTGACGCGCAATCGCACGCAATACGGTCGCACCAAATCATTTCGCGGGTCGGGCATATTTTTATGCGTGCCGAGTCCCAGCGACAGACTTACTGCCGGCGACACGAAGTTTCCGTCCAAACCCTTGAGACAGCCTTTCAGGAAACTTAGCATGATGTTCGCGCCCGCTTCAGGGTGACCGATGTCCTCGACAGCACGTTCGCCCGATTGAATCGCCTGCAACAGTATTTCGACAATCGGCATGCCGTCACGCACCGCATGATACGCGCCTTTAGCGACAGCCTTAGCAACGGCAATAAACGGTCGTTCGGGCTCTTCGGGGATAAGTCGTTGCGCGTAAAGTATGCCGTATTGAAACGCCTTGCCGAATTCGGAGCCCGTCGCGTCGTATTTGCCGATAAGTCCCGCGCTTATTCCGCGAAACATTTGCGCAAGTACGACGCCTGCATTTCCGCGCGCACCGAAGACTGCCGCAGTCGACACGCGCCGACTAAGCCCGCCAATCGAATCGTCCTTGGCGTCGGCAAGCGGCATAACCGCCGCGCCCATCGTCCGCAAAATGTGCGTGCCCGCCAATGTTCCCGCACCGCCCAGCGCATTGATGTTGTCGTATTCCAAAAGAAACTCACTGTACGCGCCGGAGACCATGCGCTTGAAATCCCCGCCCGTGATGACTTCTCTGCTACCCGTCATAAAATTGCCTCCCAACTAATTTTAAGTCGGCTTGAAAGGATAATCCCTTTAATTCGCGAAATAAGCGCAATAACCTTTAGCACTAAGGAGAAAACTTTATCCTAAGTTAGCGAGAGTACCCACGCTAAGCGACGGGACGAATCGCTACTTGACGGCTAATGACTAATCTATTAAATTTGTATGCAAGCGGCGAGTCGGCGGTTGGCAGTTAAATCGTTCTGCCGTAAAACCAAGCGTATCAGTGGAAGACGACCACTCTAAAAAAATTTTTGCACGAATTGTGCTCTGAAAAACTCAAACGTAAGCGGAACCTCTTCGGAGCGACCGTGTATGGGCTATTTGGACTAGCCTTTGAGAATAAGGTAATCCTACGGGAGGAAACTTAAAATGCAAACTTCTCATGAATCCCCCGCCTCTACAGGCGGCGGGTTGTTCAAGACAGATAAATTACGTGAGACCCTGCCGCGTCTTAGGCGTGGCGGGCGACGCAAGCTCAACTACAAGGACGACGGTCGCGAAAAAATTTTTGCGCTCGATATCGGCACGCGTTCGGTTATCGGCATTGTCGCGGAGGAGGACGACGACGGCAAGCTTAACATTATTGCAACGCACCGCATGGAACATTCAAGCCGCGCAATGCTCGACGGACAAATTCACGACGTGCCGCAGGTCGCCGAAGTGATTATCCGCGTGAAAAATTTTTTGGCGGAACGTGTCGGCGAACTCAAGAACGCGGCGATTGCGGCGGCAGGTCGTGCGCTTTACACAATGACGGCGGAGGCGACGCTCGAAGTCAACGGCGTCATCACCGACGAAGTCCAAAGCAGTTTGAATTTCGCCGCAGTCCAGCTCGCGCAAGGTCAACTCACCGCCGAAAAAAAAATCGACGCGCGAATTTACTACTGCGTCGGCTTCAGCATCATCAGCTACGAACTTGACGGCGTCCGCTTGAAAAGTTTGATCGGTCAACGCGGCAAGCTCGCCAAGACAAAAGTTATCGCGACGTTCCTGCCGCGCCAAGTCGTCGACTCAATGCAAACCGCGCTGACTTACGCGGGGCTTGACGTTCGCGCACTGACGCTTGAGCCGATTGCCGCGATAAACGTTCTTGTCCCGCCGTCAATGCGACATTTAAACATCGTGCTCGTTGATATCGGCGCGGGAACTTCCGACGTCGCCATAACCAAAAACGGTTCGGTCATTGCTTACGGTATGGTGCCGCTTGCGGGCGACGAGGTCACCGAGGCAATTTCGCAACGCTTCCTGCTCGACTTCAACGTCGCGGAGGAAATTAAGCGCAAGGCGACTAACGGAGAAGGCGCGACGTTCAGCGACATTCTCGGACGCAATTACACGCTCACCGCCGAAGAAATTTTAATGCCCATTGCCGAAAACGTCGGCATGATTGCCAACGCCATTGCCAAGACGATTTTGGAGCTCAACGGCAACGAGCCGCCGCAAGCTTTACTTTTGGTCGGAGGCGGCGCATTGAGCCCGAATCTCAACAAACACGTCGCCGAGGCGTTGAACATGCCGTTGGAGCGCGTCGCCGTCCGCAAGCCCGAAAACGTCGAGGGCATCAAAAATATTCCGCCTGTGTTGAAGTCGCCCGACGCCGCTACGCCGCTTGGAATACTCAAGGTCGCGTCGACGGACACTTTCCACTTTTTCAACGTGACGATTAACGGCGAGGAGGTCAACCTGTTCCACTTCCGCGAGCTCACGGTCGGCGACGCAGTTTTGAGCGCGGGCATCGACTACAAAAAATTCAACGGCAAACCGGGGCTTGGATTGGTCGTCACGGTCGACGGCGAGAAAAAATCTTTCCCCGGCACAATGGGCACCTTCGCGAAAATTTTTGTCAACGACAAGCCCGCCACACTTGAGACGCCGCTGGAAAATAATTGCCGCATCGTGATTGAGCACGGCGAAGACGGCGTCAGCGCGCAGGTTAAAATCGACGACATTGTTGCCATTGAGCCGAATTTTCTTGTCACGATTAACGGCAAAGATTTTTCCGTCACGCCGAAACTTTTGGTCAACGACGAAGTCAGCTTGCCGACGCGCACACTTCACGACGGAGACATTCTCGACACGAAGACGCGCAGGACGATCGGCGAGCTGTTGAGACTTGCGGGCTATCCTCCTGCCGGAAAAAAGATTCATTACACGTTGAACGGCAGCAAGGCGCATTTCGTCTGCACGCCCGACATCCTGCGCAACGGCGAACGCGCCGAAATTTCCGACGTGCCCGACGCGGGCGACGCGATTGAATACGTCGCAAACGACGCGGTTAAAGTCGGCGTCCTGCTCAAGGATGAAATTCGTGCCGCCGCGCTCAAAATTTACTACAACGGCAAGGAATATCAAATTCCGACGACGACGACCGTCCTGTTGAGCATAAACGGTCGCATATCGAACGAAAACACGATCATCACGGACGGCGCACAGATTGTTTACGAACGCGAAGTTAAAAATTCCGTCATGGTCAGCGACGCGTTGCTTGCCGTGAACTTCAAGCCGCCGCCCGCCAAAAGTCGCATGAGTTTCGAGATTAAAGTCAACGGCGTGCCCGTCGATTTTGCCGACCCAGTCAAGAGCGGAGACACGTTGGAAGTCATTTTGAAGACGCCCGACGGTTTGGAGTTCAAGCCGCTTGACGACTTGGAAACGCCCGTTCGCAATGAAACGCCGCTCACGCCCGCGCAGGTTGAGCCGAACAAAAAATTTTCCTTGAGCGATTTTATCCGCACCGACTGAACATAACGCATAAAAAAACTCTCCCGCCGAATTTGTTGCGGGAGAATTTTTTTGTGCTATAATGCACGCGGGCGGTCGATTGTCGGCTTTTCCCCTTCGAAGAGGGGAGGTGACGCGCATGGATCTCCACGACCTGCTTGTTCTGTCCGACCTGCTCGACTTGTTGTTTTCGGGCGGTACGTTCATCGTCGCGTTGCTGACATACTTCAAAAAGTAAAAATATAAAGCCGCTGTGAAACGGCTTCGAAACCAAACGTTTTTATTAACGAGGGGAAGAAGTCGACGTGCACAAGTCGGCTGTCCCAAGTCTTCTTACCTGCGCACTGATTATAGCCGCGCAGGTATTTTTTTGCAAGCAATTCGTCGCGAATCAATCGGCGGGACGGTTACCGCTCTTGCCGGTGAATTTGTGGTAGTTGCCGCCCTTGCGCCGACTCATCAGCTCGCCGAAAAGTTCTTCGGGCTTGATGCTGTGCCACGCCAACAAAACTAAGCAGTGATACCACAAGTCGCCCATTTCGTAGAGAATTTGATCGCGGTCGCCGTTCTTGGAGGCAATGATAGTTTCGACAGCCTCTTCGCCGACTTTCTTGAGAATTTTGTCGTGCCCCATATCGAACAGATAATTCGTGTAGGAGCCTTCGACGGGGTGACGCTGTCTGTCCTTGATGACGGAGTACAGCTCGTAAAGCACCAACGACAAGTCTTCGGGCGGCCGGTCGACAACGGCGGGCAAATTTTTATTTTCGTCGAGACGTCTGCCGCTGAAACACGAGTAAGTGCCCGTGTGGCACGCGACGCCCGTTTGATGAACTTTGACCAACAGCGCGTCGCCGTCGCAGTCGTAGTAAAGGGCTTTGACTTGCTGGACGTTGCCGCTGGTTTCGCCCTTCTTCCAGAGCGTTTGGCGGCTGCGGCTGTAAAAATGCGTGTAACCCGTTTCAATCGTCTTGCGGAGCGATTCTTCGTTCATGTAGGCGAGCATGAGAACTTGACCGCTTTCCTCCTGAACGATTGCGGGCACAAGTCCGTGCACGTTGAATTTGATTTTGCTGATGTCAATTTCCATGTAAAGGACCTCCTTTGACGCGCACATTGTAGCAGAAATTTTCGGCGGCGGCAAAAAATTTTTTGGCGCGGCTATTGAGCGTGCTTGCCAATAAAAAAACCGCTCCCCGATTTGAGGAGCGATCTTTTTGTTGCGGACGGAATTTATTCGGCGGCAGGAAGTTCGTAAACGTGAGCAACGTTGCTGATGTCGACGCTGTACGTTGCCCGCCCGACTAGATGTCCGCCGCGATTGAATTCGCCGACACGACCGCGACGCTTGCTTGCCAATAAAAAAACCGCTCCCCGATTTGAGGAGCGACCTTTTTGTTGCGGAGGGAATTTATTCGGCGGCAGGAAGTTCGTAAACGTGAGCGACGTTGCTGATGTCGACTTGATAGCGTTGCCCTTCGGATTCGACGACGACTTTGGGGTTGCCTTCGGCAATCGTGACGCCCGCCACGACGCCCGACATATTCTCTTGGCGGGTAAGGGGGTTGCCGTCGGCGTCCGCCTCTTCAATCGTCTCGACCCAATCGATGCCCTTGCCAATCATGCCGCTAAGTTGTCCGACCAAAACCGACGTGTCGATATTGTTGACAATCGTGCCGAGGTCTTCGAGTTGTTTGGCGACGTTGGTCATTTGTTCAAGCGAGCTGAACTGCGCAAGCTGTGCAATGTATTCGCCGTTATCCTGCGGGTCGAGCGGGTCTTGATGGCGCAACTGCGTGACCAAAAGTTGCAGGAAGGCGTCTTTGCCGAGTTCGTCGTTAGCTTTAGTTTCCTTGGGCTTGGACGATTCGTAAGCGTCCGCGTTGTAAGTCACGCCGTTGACGGTGATTGTGTTGAGTGAATTTGCCATGTTATCTCCTCCAAAAATTTAAACCGAGTAATCGACGCCTTCCGTGGCGATATTTTCAGCGACAGGCGCGGCGGCGTCGATGTCGCGTTCCAATGCGTCAAAGTTGATTCGGTGCGTCTGACGTTGCTGACGACTTTGTTGCCACGCCTGACCGCCTTGACCGCTCATCAAGTTGCCGTCACTCAAACCCGCGAAGACTTGAACGTTCTCGACCTTCAAGCCGACGTTGTTGAGCTCTTGACGGAGCTGAACAAGCGAGTTTTCAATAATCGTGCGGACTTGAGCGTTGTCGCTGTGGAAGCTTGCGTTGACTGCGCCGTTTGTGCTGACGGAGACTCTAAGCGTGAGTTCGCCGAGGTGTTCGGGATTGAGCTTGATGACCATTTGCGTATTTTCCGCCGAGCGAATCAATCTTGCCTGCCGAACAATCTGCGCGGGCACGTCGAAATCTTCGGGCGGAGCAGGCGGCGCGTCGGGTGCTTGAGCGGGTTGAATCGGTTGCGGCGGCGGAGCGTCATTTGTCGGCGTCACGGGCACCGCAAAGACTTCACCGCCCGTTGCGACCGGTTGAGCTTGCGGAGCGTCGTTAGTCGGTGCTTGGAACGCGGCTTGACCTTGGAAGTTTTGCGCGTCACGTTGCGGACTTTGCTCGAACTGTTGAGGCGGAGCTTGCGGCGCGGTTACGGGTTGAGTTGTCGGAGTTTCTTCGACCTGCGCATTCGCGTTGAGCAACGTTGAGACGTTTTGCGCGGGACGATCGTCGGCTGTCGATTGAACGACGGCGATTTGCGGTTGAGACTGCACCACGACCTGTTGAGCTTGAGGCGTCGTCGTGACTTCGACGGGAGCTTGCGCCGTCAACACGACCTGCGGAGCTTGAGGTTGCGTCGGGACTTCGACGGGAGCTTGCGCCGTCAACACGACCTGCGGAGCTTGAGGTTGCGTCGGGACTTCGACAGGAGCTTGCGCCGTCAACTGCACCTGCGGAGCTTGAGGTTGCGTCATGGCTTCCACGGGAGCTTGAGCCGTCAACTGAACCTGCGGAGCTTGAGGCGTCGTCGGGACTTCGACGGGTGCTTGAGCCGTCAACTGGACTTGCGGGGCTTGAGGCTGCGTC
>JADEZP010000117.1 GCA_015206805.1 Quinella sp. 1Q7
TACGGCGTCAAGCGGGCGATTAAAATTGCCGAAGAGCACGCGGATGGGAAAAGTTGCACACTGGGACCCATAATCCACAATCCGCAAATGGTCGAGCGACTGAAGTCCAAAGGAGTCGGCACGGTCGAAAATTTGACGGCGATGGAGGAGGGCACGATAATTATTCGCTCACACGGCGTCGGACCGCAAATTTACGCCGAAGCCGCCGCTAAGGGCTTGAACGTCGTCGACGCAACTTGTCCGCACGTCAAAAAAGCTCAACTGTCCGCAAAGGAACTCGCCCGTGACGGCAGACGCGTCGTCATTGTCGGCGAAAAAAATCATCCCGAAGTGAAAAGTATCTTCGAGTGGTCGAACAAGCGGGCAACCATTTTGGAAACGGAGGCGGACGCGCAAAACTTCCCGCCGTGCCCAAAACTCGGCATCGTTTCCCAAACGACGGTCAGCGGCGAAAATTTCGTCAAAATCGTGTCGCACCTTCTGCCTAAATCGCACGACATCCGAATCTTGCGCACAATTTGCACGGCAACGGATCAGCGGCAAAAAGCGGCACTTGAGCTCGCGTCCAAAGTCGACGTTATGATTGTCATCGGCGGACGCAACAGCGCAAATACCACGCGCTTGGCTCAACTGTGCAAAAACAAATGCACAACTTACCACATCGAGACCGCCGCAGAGCTTTCACCTGCATGGTTAGAAAATGCCAATAAAGTTGGTATCACAGCCGGTGCCTCAACGCCGGACTGGATTATCGGGGAGGTTTATACAAAGTGTCAGAGGATTTGAAAAACGTAGAGGACATGGGTAATTGGCTTGAGGAGTCGGAGAGTATCAAAGACATTCGCGAACACACTGTCGTTGAAGGCACCGTCGTGCTCGTCAATCGCGACGAAGCTTACGTCGACATAGGTTACAAACAGGAAATTGCCATTCCGAAAAAAGAACTCGCTTATCCCGAACCCGATTCGGCGGAAGACGTCGTTGCGGTCGGCGACAAGATTAAAGTTTATATTCAGTCTCTCGGCGGCGAAAACGGCGGCGTGTTGTCCAAAATCAAGGCGGATGCCGAAGTCGTTTGGGACGAACTGCGCGCGATTAAATCTCACAACGAAGATCCCGAAACCGACGATTTGCAGACGGTCGACGCGCACATTACCAACGTCGTCAAAGGCGGACTCACTGCCACCGTCAACGGACTGCGCGGCTTTATTCCCGCGTCGCAAATGGAATTGCACTTCGTCAAGGATTTGAGCGGTTACATCGGTCAAACCGTCAAAGCCCTGCCGATTGAAATTGAGTCGCACAAACGCCGCTTGGTTTTGAGCCGCCGCCAACTTCTTGAGCGCGAACGCGAACTTAAGCAGCAGGAAGTTTTCAGCACGATTCACGAAGGCGACGTTCTCAAAGGCACCGTCAAGCGTCTCGTCGATTACGGCGCGTTCATTGATATCGGCGGCGTCGACGGACTTGCGCACATTTCGGACCTTTCATGGGAACGCGTCAGCCATCCTTCCGACGTGCTCAAAGTCGGGCAGGAAGTTGATGTTTTCGTTAAGAACGTCGACCCCGAAGCGCACAGAATTTCCCTGTCCGTCAAGCAAACTCAACGCGACCCGTGGCTTGACCGTGCGGAAAATTATCGCGAAGGCGACTTCATTGAGGGCAAAATCGTCAAGCTTGCGAAGTTCGGCGCGTTCATGGAAATTGAGCCCGGATTCGACGGCTTGATTCCCATGGGCGAACTTAGCGACCGCCGTATCGAAAATGCGGACGAGGCTGTTGCAGTCGGCGACATCGTCAAGGTCAAAGTTCTGCGCGTCGATCTCAAGCGCAAACGTATTTCCCTGTCGATTAACCGTGCCCGCCGCGAAGGTGCTCACGCGAACTTCAGACGCTATCAACCGCCCGTCGCGGAACCTGCGCCCGAAGCTGAAGAGACGCCTGCGGAATAACTTCAGACCCCGAAAATTTTAAAGAGCGAGCAATTCACGTTGCCCGCTCTTTTGATTTGCACAAGTCACGAACTTCAGCCGCCGTCAACGTTGATAAAGTCCGTGACCCGTCGAGGTTGCTCAAGCGAATTCAGCCGCCGTCAACGTTGATAAAGTCCGCGTCCACCGAATTCAGCCGTCAGCCGTCGAAAAATTTTAAAGAGCGAACAACTCACGTTGCCCGCCCTTTTGATTTGCACAAGGCGCGAATTACTTACTCGGACGCTTGTAATAGAACACGTACTGTTGCAGAATGCCCGCGTTCTTGCCGAAGGCGTCGAAAACATTTGTGCCGCTGAAGTCCTTGTCGATTGCGCGTTTAATCCAGACGTCCACGGGCGCACGGTCGACGCGGTGATAGGCGAACAGCGCGACGCAGTTGGCAACCTTGTCGCCGACGCCGCGAATCGTCTTGAGCCGCTCGACAAGCTCCATGTCCGACAACTCCGCCAACGACTCCAAGAAGCCGTCAGAAACATTTGCCAGCGCGTCCAAAACGTATTCTTTGCGGTAGGAAAGTCCCATGCCCGACAAATCTTCAAGTGTGACGCCGTCCATATCTTCGGGGCGCGGGAACAGATACACGTCGCCGACCTGCCGACCGAAGCGTTCGCAAATTTGCTCGACGGAATTTTTGATTGCGGAAATATTTTTGCGCTGACTGATTATGAAACTTATCAGCGTCTCGAAGGGCTCCTGCCGCAAAATCCGAATGCCCGCGCCGAAGTCCGCAGCGTCACGCAGAAATTTTTCGTAGGGCTTGCCCGCCGCGAAAGTCTCGACGTTGCGCCGAATGTCCGCGTAGTTCGTGCCCATGTCGAAATAATTTTTCCAGACGCGCTCCCAAGTGTCGGCGGTGCAGTCCACGTCGAAAACGCCGTCGCCGCGCGCCGTAATGTGCAAAATATTTTCGCCGACGATGAATCGGAAGGTGCCCGCCGAAATTTCTTTGGGACGGAAGCACTGTCCGCTGTCGGCAATTTTTTTCAGGTCAAAGTCATCGTTGATTTTAATTTCCATTGCATAAGCCTCCAAAAATTTTATTTACAACCGCCGCGCTCACGTCGCCGGCAACGTGAACGTTGCATCCAATTGGTGTTTACCGCAAGTCTTCATGACCGCAAGTCGTTTGTTGCTCCGAATGTTCATTTGCCGTCGCAGAGCTCGACAAAAATTTTTTTAACGACCGCCGCGCTCACGTCGCCGCGAATTTCAACGTTGCCGAAGCCGCGCATCAAAACCCAATTCACGACGCCGCCGACAGTCTTTTTGTCGCGGAAAGTCACGCGGTAAAGTTTATCGGCGTCAAGTCCCGCGCAAGTCGTCACCATGCCGAAGCGGTGCAAAAGTTTTTCCAGCCGCTCGACGTTGTCAGCCGACGTCATGCCGAGTTCGCGACTGATTCGCGCCGCGCCGACCATGCCGATTGCGACAGCCTCGCCGTGCCGAAATTTGCCGTAAGCCGTTTGCTCCTCGACCGCGTGAGCCAACGTGTGCCCGAAATTCAAAATTCGCCGCAAGCCCGATTCGCGCTCGTCAGCCGCAACGACAGCCGCCTTGAATTCGCAGGAACCTTTGACCGCGTGAGCAAGAGTTTCCGTGTCGCGGCGCAGAATTTTATCGGCGTTGTCCTCAAGGTAGGCGAAAAATTTTTCGTCGCTGATGACGCCGTACTTGACGACTTCGCCGAGTCCCGACAGAATTTCGCGTTCGGGCAACGTCGCAAGGCAACTCAAGTCGATAAAGACTGCGCGCGGTTGATGGAATGCGCCGATTAGATTTTTGCCGAGCGCGTGATTGACGGCAGTTTTGCCGCCGACGCTTGAATCGACCTGCGCCAACAGCGTCGTCGGAATTTGAATCAGCGGCACGCCACGCAGATACGTCGCCGCAACGAATCCCGCCAAATCGCCGACAACTCCGCCGCCGAACGCAATCACGACGGACTTGCGATCAAGCGCGAATTCAATCGCCCGCGTGTAAAGTTTTTCAGCCTCGCGCAGACTTTTGGACGTTTCGCCGTCGGGAATCGTCGAGACCGCGTAAGCAATGCCCGCCGCAGTCAAGCCGTCCGTAAGTGTTTGACCGTGCGTCGAGAAAATTTTTTCCTGCGTGACGACCAAAGCTTTCGGCGTGAACTTGCCGCCCGCAATGAAACTTCCGACGCCGCGCAGGTTGTCCGTGCCGATAAAAATTTCGTAGCTTGCCGCGCCAAGGTCAACGGTAATCGTGTACATAAGCTCAACCCCCGAACTGTCGCAAGTAGCGGCAGATGTCGTTGATTATTTGCAGCGGCGACCACTCCGTCGTGTCGACGTGATAATCTGCGCGGTCATAAAACTCTTTGCGCTCGGCAAGGAGTTTTTTTATCGTGGCAAGCCGTTCGTCGCCGCCGCCGTCCAAAACGGGACGTTCGCCGCGCCGCATTGTCCGCCGAAAAATTTCTTCGGGCTCGCTCGTCAGACAGATGATGACGCCCGAATTTTTCAGCAGGCGAAGATTTTCAGCGTCCTTGACGGTGCCGCCGCCCGTGGCAATGACAATTCCGCGCCGACTGCTCAACTCACGGACTGCCGCTCGCTCAAGTTCGCGGAAGTGTTCTTCGCCGAATTGCGCAAAAATTTTCGGGATGGACAGTCGCGCCTCCGACTCAATCTTCTTGTCGATGTCGACGAACGGACGACCGAGTTTTGCCGCCAACATTTTGCCGATACTGGTTTTGCCGGTGCCCATGAAGCCCGTCAGAATCACGTTGCCTTTCATAAGCCGAAATCCTCCGTCAAGCGTGCGCGGTAGTGTTGCAGGTTGGCAAGCGTATCGCAAAGGGCGTCGCCGCCGAATTTGTCCGTGAACGCGTCCGCCGTCACGATAGCCGCCATTGCCTCCCCGACGACTGCCGCCGCCCAAATCGCGCAGGTGTCGGAGCGTTCCTTGCTTGCCGTCGTCGGTTGACGCGTGGCAATGTCAACGGTCGCAAGCGGCGTCATAAGCGTCGGAATCGGTTTCATCGCCGCGCGAACGATTAAATCCGCGCCGTTGGACATACCGCCTTCGAAGCCGCCCGCGCGATTAGTTTTGCGGAAAATTTTGCCGCCGTCAACAAAAATTTCGTCGTGGACCTCACTGCCGAGCTTTGTCGCGTTCGAGAAGCCGTCGCCGAGCTCAACCGCCTTGACCGCCTGAATCGACATAAACGCCGCCGCAAACTTCGCGTCAAGCCGCCTGTCCCACTGAATGTGACTGCCGAGCCCCGCAGGTACGCCGCTGACCGTGACCTCAAAAATGCCGCCGACGGTATCGCCCGCCGCCCGCGCAGTGTCAATGCGCTCACGAATCGCCGCGTCACCCGTCACGCCGCCGACGCTTAGGACTTTGCTCGTGATGTCGACTCCGCAACTTTGCAGGAAAATTTTGCACAAGGCACCTGCCGCCACGCGCATTGTCGTTTCGCGGGCACTGGAACGTTCCAAAATGTCGCGCACGTCGTGACGGGAATATTTCGCCGCGCCCGTCAAGTCGGCGTGACCGGGGCGGGCATTAGTCACGCGTTCGCCGAATTCGACGCCCTCCGAACTCATGCGGTCGCGCCAATTTTGCCAATCGCGATTTTCGACGCTCAAGGTTATCGGACTTCCAATCGTCTCTCCGAAACGAATTCCCGACACGAATTCGACGCGGTCGCGTTCAATCTTCATGCGTCCGCCTCGCCCGTAGCCGCCCTGTCGCCGCGAAAGCTCACCGTTGACAAAATCGCTTGAAACCTTCAATCCGGCGGGCAAGCCCTCCAAAATGCAAACGAGCCGCGAGCCGTGACTTTCGCCGCCGCTGATATATCTGACAGCCATAAAAACTTCACTCCAAAAAATTTTCTTGCATGAACGCGGCTGACAGACCGTTGCCAAAAAATTAAGCCGCGAATTTCAACGCGGCTATTATATCATTTGAAACGCTTTTGTCACGGAAAACTGTAAAGCCGCTTACGGTGCGCGGTCAAAAAAAATTAATTTCGGCGCGCGTATTTCGGTTGCCGCTGAATTTGCCGTTGAAACTTTGCGCAAGGCGTGGTATTATTCGCGGCGAAAAAATTTTTTGGAGGAGTCGGCAACAGATGAAGCATGTTTTATCGGTCTACGTGGAAAATCAGCCGGGCGTCCTTGTGCGCGTGGCGAGCATGTTCAGCCGCCGCGAATTCAACATCGACAGCTTGTCGGTCGGAATTACGCAATCGCCCGAATTTTCGCGGATAACGGTTGTCGTCCACGGCGACGCAAGCCTTATCGACCAAATGATCAAGCAGCTGGAAAAAATGCCCGTCGTGCAAGCGGTGCAACGTCTCGATTCGGCGACGGCGGTAACGCGCGGTATGACGATGATTAAAGTTTCCGCCGACGACAACAATCGCCTTGACGTGCTCAAAATGGCGGAGCTTTTCCGTGCGCATGTCGTGGACGTTCAGCCGACGACGCTCATCTTTGAAATCACGGGCAACGACGAAAAAGTCACCGCCTTTACGCGGCTCCTTGCGCCCTACGGCATTTTGGAAGTCATTCGCACGGGACTCATTGCACTTGAGCGCGGCGAAAACACCATTAACGACTATCACCAAGTCCGCGAATATTACGGCAAAAATCTTTTGTAACGAGTAATGCGCAATGTGCAATGCGTGAACTTTGCGATTGTGCGTTGCTGAATTAAATTTATCGGAGGAAGTTTAAATGGCAAAGACTTATTACGATCAAGACGTCAACTGGGAAATCATGAACGACAAAACCGTCGCAATCATCGGTTACGGCAGCCAAGGGCACGCGCACGCGCTCAACCTCAAAGAAAGCGGCGTTAATGTCGTCGTCGGCTTGTATGAAGGCTCGAAATCCAAAGCCGTCGCCGAAAGCCAAGGCTTGAAAGTTCTGACCGTTCCCGAAGCCGTCAAAATTGCCGACATTACGATGATACTCATTCCCGACGAAAAGCAGGCGGATGTTTATCGCAAGGAAATCGCCGCCAATCTCAAACCCGGCTCCGCGTTAGCTTTCGCGCACGGATTCAACATCCACTTTAAGCAAATCGTTCCGCCCGCAAACGTCGATGTGTTCATGGTCGCGCCGAAAGGTCCCGGTCACCTCGTCCGCAGAACGTTCGTTGAAGGCGGCGGCGTCCCCGACGTGTTCGCCATTGAGCAGGACGCCACGGGTCATTGCTTCGACATTGCACTTGCTTACGCTCGCGGAATCGGCGGTGCCCGCGCAGGTTGCATTCAGACGACTTTCAAGGAAGAAACTGAAACCGACCTTTTCGGCGAACAATGCGTTCTTTGCGGCGGCGTAACTCACTTGATTCAGAGCGGCTTTGAAGTTCTGGTCGAGGCGGGCTATCAACCCGAAATCGCTTACTTCGAGACCTTCCACGAAATGAAACTTATCGTCGACCTTATGTACGAAGGCGGCATGGCGAAGATGCGCAAATCCGTCAGCGACACCGCCGAATACGGCGACTACTCCACCGGTCCGAAAATCATTTCGCCCGAAGTCAAAAAGGCTATGGAACGCGCACTCGCCGAAATTCAAGACGGCACCTTCGCCCGCAACTGGCTCGTCGAAAATCGCGCGGCGGGTCGTGCAAACTTCCTTGCACAACGTCGCATTCACGCCGAACATCAAATCGAGACCGTCGGTGCGAAACTTCGCGGCATGATGAGTTGGCTCAAAGACGGTTCCGACCTGTCGAAAGACTGATTGATTCACCGCGACAAAAAAATCAGCGGCTCC